>NZ_JBFUCS010000008.1:0-254429 GCF_056405115.1 Allobosea sp. P2_A10
GGTCGGAGCCGGCGCAGGGCGCGCGGTCGGAGCCGGCGCAGGGCGCGCGGCTGGCGGCTCGGCGCGGGGCGCGGGGGCAGGCGGGACGGTGCGGAGTTCAGGCGCTGGTCCTGCCGGCGGGCGCGGCGCGGCGGGAGGCGCCGCGTTTGGCACGGCGGGCGGGGCAGGACGTTGCACGGCCGGCGGTTGTCCCGGGGGCTGTCCCGGCGCAGGGCGGCCGGCAGGCGGACGCTCGGTACCCGGCGCTCTCTGCTCGCCGGGCGCACGCGGCGCGCCAGGGGGGCGCGGTCGTCCCGGCCGCGCCGGATCATCCTCGCCCGCCGCCGGCGGCTGGGCCTGCGCCATCTGCGGATGGGCCCGGAGGGCGGGCGCGGCGAAGCCGCCCTGCGCCAGCGAGATCGCCGGCAGCATGGTTCCGATCAGGAGCCAGTTCTTGATGCGGGTCATGATGTCCGTTTCCGTTTCAGCGACGGACATCAGCGTCTTTTGGCGCTGAACCCCCGATGAAGCGAAAACGGCCGAAATCGGGCACGGTTCCGCTGCCCTGGCACTGACGGGACTGCGCTGACCTCTACAAGCCGCCTTCCACCTTCACATAGGCCGCGATTTCGGCATGCGTCGCGAACCAGACGTCGCCCTTGGCCTTGGCGTGACGGATCACCTCCTCGAGAATCCAGAGCCGCGAACGATAGGTGATGATGTGGGGATGCATCGTCAGCAGGAACAAGCCGCCATCGCGGTAGGCGCCGTCGAATTCGCGCCGGAAGATGTCGAGAACCGTCTCCGGCGCGGTGTAGGGCCGCAAGGCCTGGAAGCGGTTCATGTTGAAATAGACCGCATCGTCCCTGATCCACTCGACCGGCAATTCGACCATGCCGGTCGCTTCGCCCTTGTCGATCAGCTCATAGGGGTCGTCGTCGGCGAAGAGCGACGAATCGTAGATCAGGCCGAGTTCGCGCTCGATCGCCAGCGTCACCTCGGAAAAGTCCCAGGACGGCGTGCGCATGCCCACGGGCCGGACGCCGGTGACCTTCTCCAGCGTGTCGGCCGAGCGCAGATGCAACTCGCGCTCATCGGCGGGCGGGACAGCCGTGTTGACCTCGTGGATCCAGCCATGCAGGCCGATCTCGTGGCCCTCGGCGATGACGCGGCGCTGCTCGTCCGGGTAGAGCAGGGCAGTCACTGCCGGCACGAAGAAGCTCGCCTTGATGTCCTCGCGCTTCATCAGTTCGAGGATGCGCGGCATGCCGACACGGTTGCCGTATTGGCCCCATGACAGCCGGCCGACCGATTTGCCGCCGTCGCGCAATTCATTGGTCTCGTGATCGACGTCGAAGGAGAGCGCCACCGCGCAGCGCGCTCCGCCCGGCCAGATCTTCGGCTTGAGGTTGCGCCCGGCGCGAACGAGATCGACCTTGGCGCGCCAGGTCTCTTCGGGCCACTGCCAGGGGAGGAGTTCGGGTTGGGTCATGACGGTCTCCTTCAGGCGGCCGGCAGCACCGGCACCGCAGCCAGCAGGCGTTTGGTATAGTCGTGCTGCGGATTGTCGTAGACTTCGGCCGCGCCGCCCTCCTCGACGATCACGCCGCGATACATGATCGCGACGCGGTCGCAGAGATGGCGGACCACGGCGAGGTCGTGCGAGATGAACAGCAGGGTTAAGCCCAGTTCGGCGCGCAGCCGCATCAGCAGGTTGATGATCTGCGCCTGGATCGAGACGTCGAGCGAGGCCACCGGCTCGTCGCAGATCACGACCTCCGGCTGCATGGCCAGCGCACGCGCGATCGCGACGCGCTGGCGCTGTCCCCCCGAGAACTGGTGCGGATAGCGCGAGGCGAGCGCCGGATCGAGACCGACCGCCTCGAGCCAGCGCGCGACATAAGCTCCCGCCTGCGCACGCGTCACCAGCCCATGCGCCAGCGGCCCTTCCGCGACGCTGTCGCCGATGCGCTGGCGCGGATCGAGCGAGGCGAACGGGTCCTGGAAGATGGTCTGGACATGGGTGGTGAGCTTTCGCTCCGGCTTGCCCGCGCTCATCACGGCCGCGCCGTCGAGCCGAACGGAGCCGGCGCTCGGCGCGTAGATGCCCGCAGCCATCCGCCCGAGCGTCGATTTGCCCGAGCCGGACTCGCCAACGAGCCCGAGCGCCTCGCCGCGCATCAGCGTCAGGCTGACGCCTGCGACGGCCAGAACCACCGGCGGCGCTTTGGCGAGGCCGAGCTTCTGCCCGACGAGCCGCAGCATGCCCGGCGTCTCGCTGAAGCGCTTCTCCAACCGGTCGAGCACGAGATGCGGCGTGCCGGCGGCCGACCGCATTTGCGATGGATCGAGCGCCTTTCGCGGCGGCGGGGCGGCGTCGATATTGTCGCTGCGGCCCAGCGGCTGGCCGGGCGTCCCGCGCGAGGGCAATGCGTCGAGCAGGGCCTGCGTGTAGGCGTGTTTCGGGCGCGTCAGCACCTCCAGCATCGGCCCGGCCTCGACGATCACGCCCTTGCGCATCACCGCGACCTTGCCGGCGATCGAGGACACCGTGGCGAGATCGTGGCTGATCCAGATCAGCGCGGTGCCGAGTTCCGCCACGATCTCGCGCATCTCGGCGAGGATCTCGGCCTGGATAGAGACATCGAGCGCCGTCGTCGGCTCGTCGCAGATGATCAGCTTGGGCCGGTGCAGCAGGGCGATCGCGATCGCGACGCGCTGGCGCATGCCGCCGGAAAACTGATGCGGGTAAAAGTCGATCTTGTCGGCCGCGCCCTGGATGCGGACCTGTTCGAGCGCGGCGATGCTGCGCCGGCGCGCCTCGTCCCGCGAAACCTTCTCATGGGCCGCCAGCGCCAGCCCGATCTGCTCGCCGATGGTCAGGACCGGGTTCAGCGTCATCAACGGGTCCTGGAAGACCATCGAGATCGCCTTGCCGCGGATCGCCCGCAACTCGGGCTCCGACAGGCCGACGAGTTCGCGCCCCTCCAGCTTGATCGAGCCGGAGACGACGCGGCCGGGCGGATCGACCAGCCCGATCAGCGAGAAGCCGGTGATGCTCTTGCCCGAGCCGGATTCGCCGACGAGGCCCATCACCTCGCCGCGCGCCAGCGAGAAGGAGACGCCGTCGACCGCCTTCACCACGCCGGCGCGGGTGAAGAAATGCGTGGCGAGGTTTTCGACCGCGAGGAGGGGGGCGGTCATGACGATTTGCCTCCACCGTCATGCTCGCCCTTGTGGCGAGCATCCACGTCTTGATCGGAGAGCGCGGCGAGGGAAGACGTGGATGGTCGGCGCAAGGCCGACCATGACGGATAGGGATGGCCACGCCTCATCGCTTCAGCCTCGGCGCTCATCGCTTCAGCCTCGGATTGACCTGATCCCTGATCTGGTCGCCGACGAGGTTGATCGCAACGATCAGCACGATCAGCGCGATGCCGGGATAGATCGAGATCCAGTAGCGCCCCGAGAGCATGTACTGGAAGCCGTTGGCGATCAGCGCGCCGAGCGAGGGCTCGGTCACCGGCAGGCCGACGCCGAGGAACGAGAGCGTGGCCTCCAGTGCGATCGCATTGGCGACCTGTACGGTCGCGACCACGATCAGCGGCGGCAGGCAGTTCGGCAGGATATGGCGCCAGACCACGCTCAGGCCCGGCAGCGGCGTCGACAGCGCGGCCTCGACATAGTCCTTGCCGCGCTCGGCGGAGGCCGCGCCATGGGCCGTGCGGGCAAAATAGGCGTATTGGGCCGCGACCAGCGCCGTGATCAGCTGCGCCTTGCCCTGCCCGAGCAGCGCCGACAGCACGAGCGCGAGCAGGATCGCGGGGAAGGCGAGCTGGAGATCGATCACCCTCATGATGAAGGCCTCCCGCTTGCCGCCGACATAGGCCGCGCCAAGACCCAGCGTCACGCCGATGACGAAGGCGACGCCACCCGCGATCAGGCCCATCTGCAGGGAGATGCGCAGGCCGTAGAGGATCGCCGAGAACAGGTCGCGCCCCTGCGCATCCGTGCCGAGGATATGGGTATAGCCGCTCCCCCCTACATATCCCGGCGGGCGGCGCGCATCCATCAGGACGAGATTGGCGAGATCGTAGGGGTTTTGAGGCGCGATCAGCGGCGCGAGCAGCGCGACGCCGATCATCACGACGACGACGACGAGTGCGACGAGCGCGACTTTGCTCTCGCGGAACTCGGCCCAGAACAGGGCGACGGGCGATGCTCCGGCCATCAGGCCCGCGCCTTGCGCAGGCGCGGATCGAGCGCGAAATAGGTCAGGTCGACGACGAAGTTGATCATGATGAAGACGAAGGCGACGAGCATTAGGTAGGCGACCATCACGGGACGGTCGAGCGAGGTGATCGAATCGATGATCAGCTTGCCGATGCCGGGCCAGGAGAAGATCGTCTCGGTGACGACGGCGAAGGCGAGCGTCGAGGCGAATTCGAGCCCGAACACGGTCACGATCGGGATCGCGATCAGCCGCAGCACATGCCGGCGCAGCACAGTCCATTCGGAGAGTCCGGCCGCGCGCGCGAACTTCACCGTATCCGTCAGCATGACCTCGCGCGTGCCCGCCCGCGCCAGCCGCGTCATCAGGGCAAGCTTGAAGAAGGCGAGGTTGAGCGCCGGCAGCAGCAGATGGGAGAGCCCATTCAGCGTGAGGAAGCTCCATTGCACGCCAAACAACGAGGCCGTGTCGCCGCGCCCGCCGGCCGGCAGCCATTGCAGCTCGACCGCGAAGGTCAGGATCAGCACGAGGCCGATCCAGAAGGTCGGCACCGAGAAGCCCAGGATCGAGACCGCCATGATGATCTGGGCGGGGAGGCCGTCGGGCCGGTAGCCGGCATAGATGCCGGCGGGAACGCCAATCAGCGCGGCGCCGCAGACCGCGAGCAGCGTCAGCTCCAGCGTGGCTGGCAGCCGCGACAGGATGAGGTCGAGCACCGAGCTGCCGAAGACGAAGGAGCGCCCGAAATCGCCATGCAGCACGCGGCCGAGAAAGGTGAAATATTGCTCCCAGAGCGGCCGGTCGAGGCCGTAGCGGGCGATCGTCTCGAGCCTGATCTGCTGGGTGACGTCGGGGCCGATCAGCACGTCGATCGGGTTGCCGATGGCGTAGACGCCGATGAAGACCAGCGCCGACATGACCAGCATGACGGCAAGCGCCTGCACCACGCGTTCGAGGATGTGACCTAGCATGGGATCGCGCGGAGAAGGTGGTTCAAGGCCAGTCCTCCGCCATGACCGCCCGGGTCTCCTCGACGCCGACCTGCCAGAGGCTGAGCATCTCGTTGTCGGAGCGCTCGTAGCGGCCCAGGAAATTGCCGTCGCCCAGGATCTCGCGCTTCTTTGCGGGATTGGCTGCCTGATAAAGCGCCGTATTGAAGGGCGGCTTCGAGGCATCGGGCATCGTCACGCCTTCCAGCCGCGTCCACGGGAAATTCTCCATCCAGGAGGCGTGAGAGGCCGCCGGGTCGACCGCCTTCACCGCGCTCTGGAAGCGCGGTCCGGCCCACCAATTGTGCAGCTTGACGCTAGCGTCGCTGCGCGCGTCCATCCATTCCGTGCAGAAGGTCATCACCGGCGAATTGCCGCCATGGCCGTTGACCAGCACGATGCGGCGGAAGCCTGAGCGGTAGAACCCTTCGAGCATGTCCTCCATCACTGCAATATACGTGCTCATGCGCAGGGAGATGGTGCCGGGATAGGCGGCAAAGCCGGGCGTCATGCCATAGGCGAGCACGGGAAACACGGGCAGGCCAAGCGGATCGGCGGCGTCGTTGGCGACTTTCTCGGCCAGGATCGCATCGGTCGCGAGGCTGAGATAGGCGTGCTGCTCGACGCAGCCGAGCGGCAGCACGCAACGGTCGTCGCGCTTGGCCTGCGCCTCGACCTGCATCCAGTTCATCCCAGCGACACGCACGGCCTGATCCTTGCTAAACTGACGACGCCCGAAATCGCAGCGCGGCCAGTGACATAAATCCCGAACCCTATCGGGCGGGCGACGCCGACAAAAAGACTGGCAAAATGCTGGCGCTGCGCCATCCTTGACTCTCGCCTTCCACGGCGTCAAGTTCCATCTGGAACTAAATAAGGGAGCTGACCATGCGCCGCGCTCCGACCGCCCTTTCACGCCTCGACCATGAGCGCGAGGCCGCGCTGCGCGATCTCGATCCGCTGACCATCACCAAGCTGTGGGACAATCCCTGCTGGCTCTCGTTCCGGCTGAATTTCGTGTCCTTTCGCTTCAACGATCCGGTCTATCGCTGGATCGAGACGCGTTACGGTCTGGTCCGGCCCGAATTCGTCGCGCTCTACGCAGTCGGTCTCAAGGAGGGCGTCGCGGCCAAGAACATCGTCTCGTCCTCGGGCCTGCCCAAGAACACGCTCTCGCGCGCCATCCAGAAACTGCTGCAGCGCCGCCTTCTCAAGCGCGAGACCGACCGCGACGACCTGCGCAGCTTCGTGCTGCGCCTGACCACCGCCGGCCGCGCCATCTTCGAGGAAACGATGCCGCTGATGGTGCGGCAGCAGACCGCGATGCTGGCCGGCCTGACCGACGCCGAGCAGCGCCAGCTCTGCGAACTGATGGACAAGCTCGTCATTTCCTCACCCACCTGGCCAAACGATCTCGAACAAGAGGGGACTTCACCATGATCGCTGCCCGTACGCTTCGCCTTGCCGCCTTCGCCGCCCTGCTGGCAGCCTCGGTTTCCACAGCCGCGCTCGCCCAGAACCTGACCATCGGCGTTCGTGCCGGCCCCGATTCGATCGATCCGCACTTCACCGCGACCGGCACCCATGCCGAGGCGCTGAAGCACGTCTTCGACACGCTGACCTGGTCTGGCGACAAGCTCCAGATCGAGCCCCGCCTCGCCACGAGCTGGAAGGCGATCGCGCCCGACGTCTGGGAGTTCAAGCTCCGTTCGGGCGTGAAATTCCATGACGGCTCTGACTTCACGGCTGAAGACGTCAAGTTCTCGATCGAGCGTATTCCGGTCGTCGCCGGCCCCAACCCGACGACGATCTATGTCCGCCGCGTCAAGGAGGTGAAGATCGTCGATCCGCTCACCATCCACATCGTCACCGACGGCCCGGCCCCCAACCTGCCCAACGACTTCATCCGGCTCTTCATCGTCTCGGCCAAGGCCGCTGCCGGCCTGACCAAGGAGACCGCCAACGAGGCCTTCAACTCCGGCAAGGCCGCTATCGGCACCGGGCCCTATAAATACGTCTCCTGGACGCCCAAGGACCAGATGGTCATGGACCGTTTCGACGGCTACTGGGGCGAAAAGGAGCCTTGGGCGCACGTCACCCGCAAGGAACTGCCCAATGACGCCGCCCGCGTCGCGCAGCTCAAGGCCGGCCAGGTCGACATCATCGTGCGCGCGCCGTCCTCGGACGTCGCCACGCTGAAGAAGGACCCCAAGCTCTCGGTCGCCACGATCGACACGGTCTATGTCTTCAACATGGAGCTCGACCTGCGGGACAAGTCCCCGCAGATCTCGGCCAAGGACGGCTCGCCTTTGGCGAAGAACCCGCTGCAGGACGCCAAGGTGCGCGAGGCGATCGATCTCGCCATCGACCGCCCGGCGCTGGTCGAGATCGCGATGGAAGGCCTCGGCGCAGCCGTGAACCAGCTCGTCACCCCCAACATCGCCGGCTACAACAAGAGCCTGCCGCCGCTGAAGCCCGACCTCGCCAAGGCCAAGAAGCTGATGGAGGAGGCCGGCTACGCCAACGGCTTCAAGGTCACCTTCTCCTTCACCAATGACCGCCTGCCCGGCGACCGTCAGGTCGGCACCTCGATCGCCCAGATGCTCGCCCGCATCGGCATCGACGTGAACGCCAGCGCCCAGCCCGGCGCGGTCTTCTTCCCGGCCCGCACCCGCGCCGAATATTCGCTGGCGATGTCGGGCTGGGGCACGCTGACCGGCGAGGCCAACTACACGCTGTCCTCGGTGGTGCACTCCAACGACCCGGCCAAGAAGCTCGGCGCCTTCAACGTGCTCGGCTACAAGAACGAGGCGATCGACAAGTTGATCGAGGACGCTTCGATCGAGCTCGACGAGGCCAAGCGCAACGACCTGCTCTCGCAGGCCAACGCCATCGTCGCCAAGGACCGGCCGCGCCTGCCGATCGTCGCCGTCGGCTCCGCCTGGGCGATGCAGAAGGACAAGGTCACGATCGCGCCCCGCGTCGATGAGGACACGCTGGCGATGGACATCAAGCCCGCGAAGAAGTGAGGCGCTGCGTTATCCTTCTCCCCTTGGGGGAGAAGGTGGCATGGCGAAGCCATGACGGATGAGGGCCCGGCCGACACGCAACCGGCAAGGCCCTCGTCAAGACCACCCGTCCCTCATCCGACCCGGCTTCGCCGGGCCACCTTCTTCCCCGAGGGGAGAAGGAAGACTGCTCCGAGGTTCCCATGACCATCGCTCTCGCCATCCATGGCGGCTGCGGCACGTTGCCCAAAGCCGAGATGACCGACGCCGAATGGGCGGAGGCCAAGACCCATCTCGCAGACGCCCTGCGCGCCGGCTGGGCCATTCTGACAGCGGGCGGCAGCGCGGTGGAGGCCGTAGAGGCCGCCGTTCGCGTCATGGAGGATTCGGTCCATTTCAATGCCGGCCATGGCGCGGCCTTCAACGCCGATGGCGAGCATGAGCTCGACGCCTCGATCATGGATGGCGCGACGCTGGCAGCCGGCGCGCTTGCAGGCGTCAAGCGCACCCGCCACCCCGTCAGCGCGGCGCGCAGCCTGCTGCGTCGGGGCGACCCGCTGATGCTGATCGGCGATGCCGGCGACCGCTTCGCCGCCGAGGAGGGCCATGAGATGGTCGAGAACGAGTTCTTCTCGACCGAGCGCCGGCGCAAGAACCTGTCCTCGATGAAGATTCGCGAACTGGTCGGCTCGGTCTCGGAGGCCAGCGAGGCGGAAAAACACGGCACGGTCGGCGCCGTCGCCTGCGACGTACAGGGTCATCTGGCGGCGGCGACCTCGACTGGCGGCTACACCAACAAGCCGGTTGGCCGGGTCGGCGATTCGCCGATCATCGGGGCCGGCACCTATGCGCGTGACGGCCGCTGCGCCGTCTCTGGCACCGGCAAGGGCGAGTATTTCATCCGCCACTGCGTCGGCCACGAGATCGCATCGCTGATCGCCTACAAGGGCCTGAGCCTGAAGGACGCCAGCGACACGGTGCTGGCCGAACTGACCGCGCACAAGATCGGCGCAGGCCTCGTCGCGGTCGGCGCGAATGGCGAGATCGTTGCGCCCTATAATTCCGAGGGCATGTATCGCGGCTGGGTGACGCCCGACGGGACGATCCATGTCGCGACCCATTCCGAGGTCGAAACGGCGGGGCAGGCATGAGCACGCGCGAACCCATCCTGATTTGGGGTGCGGGCGCCATCGGCGGCACGCTCGGGGCCTATTGGGCGCGCGCCGGCGTTCCCGTGCTGCTGGTCGATATCGTGCCGGAGCATGTCGAGGCCTGCCGGACCATCGGCCTCCAGATCACCGGCCCGATCGAACAGTTCCGGCAGGTCATCCCGGCCGTGACGCCGGCCGAATTGACGGGAACCTACAGCCGCATCGTGCTGGCGGTGAAGGCCGGCGCGACCGAGGCCGCGATTGCGGCGCTGAAACCTCACCTCGCCGAGGACGGTTTCGTGCTTTCCGCCCAGAATGGCCTGAACGAAATCGCCATCGCCAGGGTCGTAGGCGAGGCCCGCACCATGGGCTGCTTCGTCAATTTCGGTGCGGACTGGCACGGGCCGGGCGACATCCTCTACGGCAATCGCGGCGCGGTCGTCGTCGGCGAGATCGACGGCGCGATGACGCCGCGCGTCCGCGACATGTTCGATCTGCTGAAACTCTTCGACGATGAATCGATCCTGACCGACAACATCTGGGGCTATCTCTGGGGCAAGCTCGCCTATGGCGCGATGCTGTTCGGCACGGCGCTCACGGACGATTCGATGTCGGCCAATTTCGCCGATCCGCAGCGTCTGCCGGTCTGGCTCGCGCTCGGCCGCGAGGTTGGGGCCGTTGCGGCGGCGCGGGGCGTCAAGAGCCTCGGCTTCGGCAATTTCGACCCATTGGTGTTTGCGCCAGGCGCTCCCGAAGGCCCGCAGATCGAAACGATCGCATGGCTGACCGACTACACCGCGACATCCGCGAAAACCCATTCCGGCATCTGGCGCGATCTCGCCGTGCGCAAGCGTAAGACCGAGGTCGATCCGCAGATCGGCATCATCGCGACGCTGGGCCGTGAGGCCGGCGTGCCGACGCCCGCGCTGGAAACCCTCGTTTCGCTCATCCACGAGATAGAGGACGGCAAGCGCCCGCTCTCCTTCGACACGCTGAAAGTGCTTCTCGACACATGCAGATCCGCTTCGACGACCGTGTAGCCCTCGTCACCGGCGCGGCCCAGGGCATCGGCCGGGCGATCGCGACCGCGCTTCGCGATGCCGGCGCGACCGTCCATCTCGCCGATATCGACGCAGCCGGCGTCGCGGCGACGGCGAACGCGATCGGGGCTGTGCCCCATGCCGTCGATCTCGGCTCGCCCGAAGCCGCGCAGGCGCTGGTCTCCGAGATCGTGGCGTCAAGCGGCCGGCTCGACCTGCTGGTTCATGCCGCCGGCGGCGTGCGCGGCCAGATCGGCCGGCCAATCGAGGCGATCCCCGAGGCGGACTGGCGCGTCATCTTCGCCGCCAATGTCGACGCCGCCTTCTTCCTGGCGCAGGCTGCCGCGCCGGTGATGAAAAGCGCCGGCTATGGCCGCATCGTCACGATCTCGTCGGGCGCGGGCTTGCGCCCGAGCCTGACCGGCATCCAAGCCTATGCCTCGGCCAAGCATGCGCTGGTCGGGCTGACGAAGCAGCTTGCGTGGGAGTTCGGGCCGCACGGCATCACCGTGAACTCCGTCGCGCCGGGCTTCGTCCGCTCCAACCCCGCGACCGAGCGGCAATGGGAGAGCTACGGCTCCGAGGGCCAGAAGCGGCTGGTCGAGGGCATCCACACCCGCAGGCTCGGCACGCCCGCCGACATCGCGACGGCGAGCCTCTTCTTCCTCAGCGAGCAGGCCGGCTGGATCACCGGGCAGGTGCTCTCGGTGGATGGCGGGCGGTCGTAACCGAGTCTGCGAGGTGACCCTCCGCCGTCATCCCGGATCTCCGCTTCGCTACGTCCGGGATGAGGGCGGAGGGTGAAAATACCCTAAACCCGCGCCAGTTCCGGCACCCTGTAAGCCGTCGTCGACTTGATCCGCTCCATGGCGAAGCGCGAGGTCACGTTCTTCAGCGGGATCGTCTCGATCAGCTTCTTGTAGAAGCCGTCATAGGCCGACATGTCGGCGACGACGACGCGCAGCATGTAATCGACATCCCCCGCCATCCGGTAGAACTCCATCACCTCCGGCATCGACGAGACCATCTGCGCGAACTTCTCCAGCCAGGGGCCGGAATGGTCTGCGGTCTCGATCTGCACGAAGACGGTGAGGCCGAGCCCGATCTTCTCGGGCGCGACCAGCGCGACGCGCTTGAGGATCACGCCCGACTGTTCGAGCTTCTGGATTCGCTTCCAGCACGGCGTCTGCGACAGGCCCACCTTGTCCGCCAGTTCGGCGATCGAGATGTTGGCGTCGCCCTGCAGCACCGTCAGGATTTTCCGGTCGATCGCGTCCATTCCAAAGAATCCGTCAGAAAGAGAAGATTGATATCGCAAAATCCGCCAAGAAAAGAAAATTTATCTTTTTGGCGGCGATGACTTGTTTTCAGATAGAAAATCCTTTTCTCAAACAGTCAAGAGGGCGCGTTTCCACGCCGCCATAGGCTAAGGATTTGATCGATGAATCGCCGCCATTTCCTGCTCGCAGGCTCATCGCTTCTGGCCGCCGCCCCGCTCGGAGCGGCGCGCGCGCAGGCCCCGGTCGCAGCCCGCATCGGCTACATCCCGATCATCGGCACGGCTCCGGTCTTCGTCGCCAACGGCGAAGGCTGGCTCAAGGAAGCAGGCATCGCGCCGACTTTCACGGTGTTTGAATCCGGCCCCAACATGATCGCGGCCTTCGCCTCCGGCACGATCGATTTCTACGTCGCGGGCATCGCTCCGCTGGCGGTGGCGCGCTCGCGCGGCGTCGATGTCCGCGTCGTCGCCGCGACCGCGATCGCCGAGAACGTTTTCGTCGCAGCCCCCGCTCTGGCGAAGTTCTTCACGCCCGGCACGGCAGCGGCCGCCGCCTTCAAGGCCCACAGGGCCGCGACCGGAAAGCCCGCGCGGCTGGCCACGCAGCCGGCCGGCTCGGTGCCCAACACCGTCCTGCAATATTGGCTCTGGGAGGTCGCCAAGGCCGATAAAGGCGATGTCGAGATCGTGCCGATGGGCATCGACGCGACCCAGCAGGCGGTGCTTGCGGGCGCGGTCGAGGGCGGCATCGTGCGCGAGCCGGCGCTGACCATCGTCCAGACCCGCAATCCCGGCATCAAATTGATCGCTGGCGGGCAGGAGCTTTTCCCCGGCCAACCCGGCACGGTCGTCGCAACCTCCGGCTCTTTCGTCACCAAGAACCCGGACGCCGTGCAGAAGCTGGTCAACAGCCTGGTGCGTGCCGCCGACCTGATCGCGAAGAACCCCGACAAGGCCGCGCCGCATGTCGCCGCCGCGCTCGGCAAGGGCATCGTCGATCCCGAACTGATCCGCAAGGCGCTGGTCTCGCCGGCCTCGACCTTCGAGATCGACCCGCGCAAGATCATCGAGCCGTCGCGGGCCATGCAGGCCTACCAGGTCAAGCTCGGCTCGCTCGAGAAGGAACTGCCCTTCGACGGCCTGTTCGAGACGCAGTATTACGAGCGCGCGATCAAGATCGGTGGCTGATATTCGTTTCTGGTGCTCGGAACCCACCGTCATTCCAGACAAGCCGCGTAGCGGCGCTGATCCGGAATCCATCGCAAGGCGCTGTCGGAACTCCATGATGGATTCCGGGCCTCCGCTTCGCTGCGCCCGGAATGACGGCGGTTTGATTTTGAGGCCATAGAGGTTTGACCTTGCATTCCCTCCGGGCTCCGGCCCTCGCCTTTGCCGGCCTCGTTGCATTCCTGCTGCTGTGGGAGGCGATTCCGTTTTTCGGCATCGTCAATCCCGCCTTCCTGCCCGGCCCGAGCGTGTTGCCGAAGGCGTTCTGGCGCGAGGTGACGTCGGGCGCATGGGGAGGAGCTATTCTCGGCTCGCTCGGGCATTACTTCGCCGGCCTGATCCTCGGCTCGGTGCTCGGCGCAGGCCTTGGCGTCCTCGTCGGTATGTCGCGCGTTGCGGAAGAAGCGAGCGCCTGGGTGGTGCGGGTGCTCCGGCCGATTCCCGGCCTCGCCTGGGTGCCGTTCGCCATCATCTGGTTCGGGGTGAACCCTTCGGCTGCTGTCTTCATCATCGCCATCGGCGTGTTCTGGATCGTCTTCTTTGCGGCTCAAGGGGCCATTCGCGGTGTCGATCGCGACCTGATCGAGGTCGCCGAMGCCTTCGGCTTCCGCTCGCCCTGGCAGAGGCTGACAAAAATTCTGCTGCCGGCGGCTATGCCCGGCATTCTCGTGGGCGTGCGGACGGCGCTGGGGCAGGCCTGGATGGCGGTGGTAGCGGCCGAAATCTTCGGCGTCGCCGGCGTCGGCCAGCGCATGATGCAGGCGTCCAGTCTGCTCGCGACCGATATCGTGGTGGTCTACATGCTGACCATGGCCGGGCTTTACGGCTTCCTCGATACGCTGTTCGTCGCCTTCCAGAAATGGGTGCTGCGATGGAAAGCGTGATCGAGAAGGATGTGATTGAGATTCGGGGCCTGTCGCTGACCTTCAGCCGCGACGGCGAACAGACCGAAGTCCTGCGCAAGCTCGACCTTTCGGTTGCGCGAGGAGAGTTCCTGGCGATCGTCGGCCCGTCGGGCGTCGGCAAATCGACCTTGCTGCGCGTGATAGCAGGGCTGGCGCAGCCGAGCGCTGGAGAGGTCGTGATCAACGCGGCCGATGCTTCGAAACGGCCAGTCGCTTTGGTCTTCCAGGATTCGCGCCTGTTGCCCTGGCGCAAGGTCGTCTCGAATGTCGGCTTTGGGCTGGAGGGCAGGGTCTCGCGCGCCGAGCGGCTGGCCAAGGCGCAGGATATGCTCGAACTGGTCGGGCTCGCCCCGCAGGCGCAGCGCTGGCCGCATCAGCTTTCGGGCGGGCAGCGCCAGCGCGTCTCGCTGGCGCGTGCGCTCGCGGTCGATCCCGAGATCCTGCTGATGGACGAGCCGTTCTCGGCGCTCGACGCGCTGACGCGGGAAAACCTGCAGGACGAACTGATCCGGGTCTGGCAGCGCACGGGCAAGACCGTGCTCTTCGTCACCCATGACATCGATGAAGCCGCCTATCTCGCCGACCGGGTCGTGGTGCTGTCGGGCGCGCCCGGCCAGATCATCGCCGAGCACCGCATCAGGGAGCCGCGCCCGCGCAAGCGCGGTGGAGCGGCCGAGGCCGAGATCGTGCGGGCTGTCAGGCTGGGCTTGGGCGCGGATACGGTGGCGGACGGTGCGGCGATCTGACGTCTGCTGATTTCGCACGGAAACGCCACGTCATCCCGGGCTCGCCCCGGGATCCATCATAGAGCGCCGCCGTGCCCTAGGATGGATCCCGGATCGGCGCGGCTTACGCCGCTTGTCCGGGATGACGGGTAGGGTGTAACGACGCTCACCGCCCGTCAACGAACGCCTTGAACGCCTCGCCATAGCCCTCATGCCAGCGCGACAGCGGCGGACGGTTCTCGATGATGTCGCCCATCGCCCAGGCCATGCGCTTCTCGTCGAGCGCGCGGGTCGTGTCGTTGTCGGGGCAGAGGATGTAGAAATCGCCGCGCTTCAGGCTCTCCAGCATGAAATCGACCGTCTGCTCCGGCGTCCAGGCACCGGCGGGCTTCTCAGGTCGGCCCTTGGCCGTCAGCGGAGTGTAGACGAAGCCAGGGATCAGGAGATGAGCCGAAACCTTGCAGCCTTCCGTGCCGCGCAACTCGTGCTGCAGGGCTTCGGTGAAGGCTTTCACGGCGGCCTTCGAAACGTTGTAGGCCGGGTCGCCCGGCGGCGTGGTGATGCCTTGCTTGGAGCCGGTGTTGACGATCAGGCCGGGTTCGCCCGAGGCGATCATGCTCGGCGCGAAAATCTGGCTGCCATTGACGACGCCGCCGAGATTGACCGCGAGGATGCGCTCCCAGGCCTCGTGAGGGCCGAACATCTGGCTACCCGGCTGCATGCCGGCATTGTTCATCAACACATGCACTGCGCCGAACCGGGCGAGCACCTGATCATGCAGCGCGCGGACATCCTCGACCTTGCCGACATCGGTGTGCACGCAGAGCACATTGTCGTCGCCGACGAGCGTCGCCAGCACCTGGCCCGCGGCCTTCAGCCCCTCCGCATCGCTGTCTGCGATCGCGATCTTCATGCCTGTCCCGGCAAAGGCGCGCGCGGCGGCAAAGCCTATGCCGGAAGCCGCGCCGGTGACGACGGCGACATGGGACGGGGCAAAAGCGGCTGGCAAGGTCGTCATGATGGCGTCTCGCGATTCGAAAATCCAAAGGATCGGCACATAAGATCGAGCGACGCGGCGACATCATGGCGCTGCCCGGGCTTTGCCTGTCTGCCCGAATAGGGCCGTCATTGCCGGGCATCACCGGCTTGTCATTGGCGTTTCCCGGTGAAATCGGGCAAATAGACTGCGAAATTGATGGGATGATGACGGACAGCATGGCTCCGACCTTCCGCCACGGTCTCGTGGCAAGCGCACTGATGGGGCTCGTGCTGCTTGTGCCGGGCCTCGGTCACGCCGCGGAATCGACCGCCGTCTCGACCCCGCGCGTCAAGGCGACCCTGCTGTCGAGCCGCGATGCCGTCCAGCCCGGCGAGCGCTTCCAAGTCGCGCTGGTTCAGAGCATCGCCCGGGGCTGGCACACCTATTGGCAAAATCCCGGCGATTCCGGCGAAGCGACCCGCATCGACTGGACCCTCCCGGCGGGCATGTCGGCCGGCGAGATCCAGTGGCCGGCGCCAAAGGCCATCCGCGTCGAGCCGCTGGTCAATTTCGGCTATGAGGGCACGCTCGTGCTGCCGGTCGAGATCACCGTGCCGGCGGGCGCCAAACCCGGCGACATCGTCGATCTCAGGGCGAATGCGACCTGGCTGGTCTGCGAGAAGATCTGCATTCCCGAGGAGGGCAGCTTCACGCTGCAACTGCCGGTCGCTCCGGCGGCGATCGTCGACGAAGCCGCTCAGGCGCGCATCGATCAGGCGCGCGCGACGCTGCCGCAGCCAGCCGGTTTCAGGGGCAAGCTGACAGGCGAGGGCGACAGCCTTTCGCTGGTGCTGCCTGGCCTCGATACCGCCGCGACCGATATCCGTTTCTTCCCGCTCTCGGACACGCTGATCGAGCATGCCGCGCCGCAGCCGGCGACCATCGGCACAAGCGGTGCGACGCTGCAACTCACCCGCTCCGGCGCCTTCAAGCTGTCGAGCCCTGAACTCTCCGGCATCCTCACCTTCAGGGAGGGCGGTCTGGCCCGTGCGCTTAGCCTCACGGCCGATGCCGAGCCTGCATTGGTCACGGCTGCGGCAGGCGGCTCCGGAGCGCCCGGACCGGCGGTCGTGCGCCTGCCCGTTCCGGTCGAGGGCGCCGATCTGACGCTCTGGGCCGCGCTTGGTTTCGCCTTCCTCGGCGGGCTGATCCTCAACCTGATGCCCTGCGTGCTGCCGGTGCTGTTCATCAAGGCGCTCGGCTTCGCGCAACTGGCGCGGGCCAGCCGCAGCGAAGTTCGCGAGCAGGGCCTGCTCTTTCTGGCCGGCGTCGTCGCGACTTTCCTGCTGCTCGCCGGCTTCGTCATCGGCTTCGCCGCACTCGGCTCCGGCGTCGGCTGGGGCTTCCAGCTGCAATCGCCGCCGCTGGTCATCGCGCTGGCCGTCGTGATGTCGCTGATCGGCTTCAATCTGCTCGGCGCCTTCGAGGTCGGGACCTCGGTCGCGGGCGTCGGCAGCGATATCGCCAGCCGGGGCGGGCGCATCGGCGCGTTCATGACCGGCGCGCTTGCGGTCGTCGTCGCCACGCCCTGCACCGCGCCGTTCATGGGGGCTGCGGTCGGCTATGCGCTCACGCAGCCGCCCGGCCTCGGGCTGGCGGTGTTCATGGCGCTGGCGCTGGGCTTCGCCTTGCCGGTGGTCGCGCTCTCCTTCGCGCCCGGCCTATTGCGCCTGCTGCCGAAGCCCGGCCGCTGGATGGTCATCCTGAAGCAGGCGTTCGCCTTCCCGATGTTCGCCACCGCGATCTGGCTGGTCTGGGTCGCCTCGGTGCAGGCCGGCCCGATTGGCGTGCTTGCGGCGCTGGTCGCGGTTCTGGCGGCGGGTTTCATCGTCTGGCTCACTGGCGTTTCGCGCGGGGCCGGGCGCGGCCGGCTTGTCGCCTCAGTGCTGGCCGTCGTCGTCGCGCTCGGCGCGGGCTGGTTCGTCGTCCAGAGCGCCGTGCCGACAGCCGGTACGGAAGCGCGAGCCGGCGATATGCAGGCCTGGACACCCGAACGCGTGGCCGCGCTGCAGGCGGAAGGCCGCCCGGTCTTCGTCAACTTCACCGCCGCCTGGTGCATCACCTGTCTCGCCAATGAGCGCGTCGCGCTCTCGCGTCAGGAGGTCAAGGACGCCTTCGCCGATCTGAAGGTCGTCTATCTCAAGGCCGACTGGACCAACCGCAACTCGATGATCGCGCAGGCGTTGGCCGAGCAGGGCCGGGCAGGCGTGCCGCTTTACCTGTTCTTTCCGGCGGTCAAGAATGGGCAGGCCGAGATCCTGCCGCAGATCCTTACGCCCGACACCCTGATCACGGCTGCTGCCCGCGCAGCAGGCCGGACTGTGAAGACCGCCGACAATCGCCCCTGACGTTCAAACCCAAGACGAAGGAGACGACATCGTGAAAGCCAGCCTGACCCGACAGACTTTCATTGCCGGCCTTACCCTCGCCGGTCTCTCGTTTGCCGCCGGCGCTGCCTTCGCCCAGGGCGCAGCCAGGGTCGGCCAGCCCGCGCCGGCCTTCCAGGCCGTGGATGCCGACGGCAAGATGCGCAGCCTCTCCGAATTCGCGGGCAAGACCGTGATCCTGGAATGGACCAATGCCGACTGCCCCTATGTCCGCAAGCACTACAACAGCGCCACCATGCAGACGCTGCAGAAGGACATGGCCAGGGAAGGCATCGTCTGGCTTTCGGTGATCTCCTCGCCCGTCGGCGAGCAGGGCCATGTCGAGGGCACGCAGGCCAACGAACTCAGCGTCAAGCGCGACGCCGCGCCGGCCGCCGTGCTGCTCGACCCCAACAGCAAGGTCGCCCGCGCCTATGGCGCGACCACCACGCCGCACATGTACATCGTCAATCCCAAGGGCACGCTCGCCTATATGGGTGCGATCGACGACAAACCGTCCTCGAATCCAGCGAGCCTCTCGGGTGCGAAAAGCTACGTCCGGCAGGCGGTGGCCGAGCTCAAGGCCGGCAAGCCGGTCTCCGAGGCGAGCACCAAGTCCTATGGCTGCGCGGTGAAATACGCTCCGGTCAGCTGAGGCTTGACCACGAGGCGTCATGCTCGGGCTTGCCCCGAGCATCTTCTGCAGGAGGTTCTCGGGTCTGCGCTGCGCTGCGCCCGAGAATGACGGCTAGCCCCGCCCCAGCCTCGCCCCAGTCGCCGTGTCGAAGACATGGACCTTGTCGGGGTCGACCGTGATCCAGATCCGGCCGGCCTGCGCCACCAGCGTGTCGGTCGCCGCCTGCATCACGAAGGGCAGGCCGGAGAGCTGCCCGTGGAAGAGCTGCGTCGCGCCGAGTTCCTCGATGAACTCGACATCGAAGGGCAATGATCCGGCCGCGCCCTCCGAGGCGATCTCGACATCCTCGGGCCTCAGGCCCACCTCGACGGCCGATCCTGCCGGCAGATCCTCGCGCAGGTCGCGCGCCTCCAGGATCGCCTCGCCCAGCGCGACGATGCCCGGCCCGTCGATTGTGCCGGGGAGGATGTTCATCGGCGGCGAACCGATGAAGGTCGCGACGAACTTGCTTGCCGGCTTCTTGTAGACATCCGCCGGCAGGCCGATCTGCTCGACCATGCCGCCATTCATCACCACGAGCTTGTCGGACAGCGTCATCGCCTCGACCTGGTCGTGCGTGACGTAGATCGCGGTGACGCCGAGCGCGCGCTGCAGCTTCTTGATCTCGACGCGCATCTGCACGCGCAGCTTGGCGTCGAGATTGGAGAGCGGCTCGTCGAACAGGAAGACCTGTGGCTTGCGCACGATGGCGCGGCCCATGGCGACGCGCTGGCGCTGGCCGCCCGAAAGCTGCTTGGGCCGGCGCTCCAGCAGCGCCTCGATGGCGAGGATGCGCGCGGCTTCCTTCACCCGCTTGTCGATCTTGTCCTTGGGCGTGCCGAGATTGCGCAGGCCATAGGCCATGTTGTCGTAGACGCTCATATGCGGGTAGAGCGCGTAGTTCTGGAACACCATGGCGATGTCGCGGTCGGCCGGCTCGATCTGGTTGACGACGCGGTTGCCGATCGAGACCTCGCCCGACGAGATCGTCTCCAGCCCGGCGACCATGCGCAGAAGCGTGGACTTGCCGCAGCCCGACGGGCCGACGAGCACGCAGAAGCCACCGTCGGGAATGTCGAACGACACGCCCTTCACGGCCTCGACGCCGCCGAAATAGACCTTCTTGACGTTGTTGAGCGTGACCTGGGCCATTGACGGGCTACTTCTCGGTTTCGACCAGGCCCTTCACGAAGAGCCTTTGCATGAGGATGACGACGAGGACGGGCGGCAGCATCGCGAGCATGGCGGTGGCCATGGCGAGCTGCCATTCGGTCAGGGCGTCGGAGGTGACGATCATCTTCTTGATGCCGATGACGATGGTCTGCATCGAGTCCTTGGTCGTCACCAGCAGCGGCCAGAGATACTGGTTCCAGCCATAGATGAACTGGATCACGAACAGGGCCGCGATCGTCGTCATCGAGAGCGGGACGACCGTGTCCTTGAAGAAGCGGAACGGCCCGGCATTGTCGATCTTGGAGGCTTCGAGCAGTTCGTCGGGGATCGTCATGAAGAACTGCCTGAACAGCAGCGTGCCGGTCGCCGACGCAATCAGCGGCACGGCCAGCCCCTGATAGGTGTCGAGCATGGAGAGGTCGGAGACGACCTTGAAGGTCGGGAAGATGCGCACCTCGACCGGCAGCATCAGCGTCAGGAAGATGATCCAGAACGCCGCCATCCGGAACGGGAAGCGGTAATAGACGATGGCGTAGGCCGAGAGCACGGAGATGAAGATTTTCCCGAGCGCAATCGCCATCGCCATGATGAAGGAGTTCAGCATCATCCCGGCGACGGGCTCGCGCGTCGTGCCCGAGGTGCCGACGAACAGGATACGGTTGTAGTTCTCGAGGAAATACGGGCCGGGCCAGAGCGGCAGCTGGCCGTTGACGATGGTCGCCGCGTCCCAGGTCGAGGCGACGAAGGTCAGCCAGACCGGGAAGGCGACGATCCCGACGCCGATCGACAGGATGATGTAGGCGATGATGTCGCCCAGGCGGCGGTCCTCGACCATTACGACATGACTCCAGCGACCGCGTTCCCGCCAACCACTCCGCCGTCATCCCGGGCTTGACCCGGGATCCATCGTAAGGCTCGACGGCGCTCCATGATGGATCCCGGATCTCCGCTTCGCCGCGTCCGGGATGACGGCGGCGTGTCGGCCAGGCGCGGATCCATCAATA
Source organism: Allobosea sp. P2_A10 (assembly GCF_056405115.1). NCBI lineage: Bacteria > Pseudomonadati > Pseudomonadota > Alphaproteobacteria > Hyphomicrobiales > Alloboseaceae > Allobosea > Allobosea sp. P2_A10. The sequence goes on from NZ_JBFUCS010000008.1 coordinate 20,793, forward strand.
GCTCACCTTGCGCTCGATGAAGCGGAACTGCACCGCCGTCATCGCGATCACCATCACCAGCAGCACGACCGACTGCGCCGCCGAGCCGCCGAGGTCCGAGCCGCCCTTGCCGTCGGAATAGACCTTGTAGACCAGCGTCTCGGTCGCGCCCGAAGGTCCGCCGCCCGAGATCGTGTCGATGATGCCGAAGGTGTCGAAGAAGACGTAGACGAGGTTGACGACGAGCAGGAAGAAGGTCGTCGGCGAGAGCAGCGGGAAGACGATGGTCCAAAACCGGCGCCAGGGTCGCGCGCCGTCGATCACGGCCGCCTCGATCACGCTCTTGGGGATGGATTGCAGGCCGGCGAGGAAGAACAGGAAATTGTAGCTGATCTGCTTCCAGGTCGCGGCCATGATCACGAGCAGCATCGCGTCGTTGCCGTTCAGCCGCGGGTTCCAGTTGATGCCGAGCCGCGCAAGGCCGCGCGCCAGCATGCCAAGCGACGGATCGAACATGAAGATCCAGAGCACGCCGGCGACGGCCGGCGCGACCGCATAGGGCCAGATCAGCAGGGTCTTGTAGATTTCCGCGCCCCTGATCTGCCGGTCGGCCATCACGGCGAAGAGCAGCGCGATCGAGAGCGAGAGCACGCAGACGCAGGACGAGAAGATCGCGGTGTTGATCAGCGCCTTGTAGTATCCCGGCTGCGAGAACAGCGCGGTGTAGTTCTCGAACCAGACGAATTCGGTCGAGGTGCCAAATGCGTCCTGCAGCAGAAAGCTCTGCCAGACCGCCTGGCTCGCCGGCCAGTAGAAGAACACGACCGTGATCGCCAGCTGCGGCAGCAGCAGCAGGAAAGGGATCGTCAGGCCGCTGAAATAGGCGTTCTTCTGCATCGTGAGTTCCGGCCGGGGCCGTCATTCCGGGCGACCGAAGGGAGACCCGGAATCCATCGTAAAGCGTGACGGTGCTCTATGATAGATTCCGGGTCTCCGCTTCGCTGCGCCCGGAATGACGCAGTGTTTCGATCGACGACTCAGCGCGCCGCCGTCCGCTCGAACTGGCGAAGCATCTGGTTGCCGCGTTCCACGGCGGCGTCCAGGGCAGCTTTCGGCGTCTTCTGTCCGTTCAGCGCCGCCTCCAGCTCCTCCGACCAGATGTCGCGGATTTGCACGAGGCTGCCGAAACGAAGCCCGCGCGAATTCTCGGTCGGCTCCTTGTTGTTGAGCTCCAGGAGCGGGGTCTCGAGATAGGGCTTGTCCTTGTAGAAGCCCGACGCCTTGACCTTCTCATAGGCTGCCTTGGTGATCGGCAGATAACCCGACTCGGTGTGCAGCTTCACCTGCCGGTCGACATCGGAGAGGAAGGTGAAGAACTTCGCCACGCCCTTGTATTCGGCAGCCGACTTGCCGCCCATCACCCACAGCGAAGCGCCACCGATGATCGAGTTCTGCGGAGCGCCGGCGGCTTCGGGATAATATGGCATCGCGGCATTGGCCCAGTCGAACTTGGCGTTGGCCTTGACGTTGCCGAAGAAGCCCGACGAGGTCAGCATGATCGGGCACTCGCCCGAGGTGAAGCGGCCCTCGCCATTGTTGTTGCGGCCGGAATAATCGTAGGTCTTGTCCTTCTGCAGCTCGACCAGATTGGTCCAGTGCTTGAGGAAGAGCGGGCTGTTGAAGTTCAGTACGGTGTCGAAGCCGTCGAGCCCGTTGGCCTTGGTCGCGATCGGGATGTTGTGCCAGGCGCCGAACTGCTCGATGTTGGCCCAGGTCGGCCAGGCATTGGCGAAGCCGCACTTGTCCCAGCCGGCGGCCTTCAGCTTCTTGCCGGCCTCGAACACCTCGGGCCAGGTCTTGGGCGGCGCGTCGGGGTTCAGACCCGCCTTCTTGAAGGCGTCCTTGTTGTACCACATCACCATCGACGACGAGTTGAACGGCATCGAGAGCATGTCGCCCTTGGCCGTCGAATAGTAGCCGGTGATGGCGGGCAGATAGGCTTTCGGGTCGAATGCTTCGCCGGCTTCCTTCATCAGTTCGAAGACGGGCTTCACTGCGCCCTTGGCCGACATCATCGTGCCGGTGCCGACCTCGAAGACCTGCAGGATGTGCGGAGAGGTGCCGGCGCGGAAGGCGGCGATGCCGGCATTCAGCGTATCGGGATAGGAGCCCTTATAGGCCGGAACGATCTTGTAGTCCTTCTGCGAGGCGTTGAAGTCCTCGGCGAGCTTCACCACCACATCGTTGTTGGCGCCGGTCAGCGCATGCCACCACTGGATTTCGGTCTGCGCCAGCGCGGGCGCTGCGTTGGTCATCGCGAATGCGGCGACGGACATCAGGATCGTCGATTTCACTGTCATCAGATTTCTCCCTTCCACCCTCGATCGTCATGGCTGATCGTCTCGGGCGGCTCTTCTCGTTGGTGCGCAAGCTAGCATGAAGCGCAGGCGACGTTTCAATGACAAAGTGATGACAGCCATGGCGGACGCCTGCCTGGGGCAAGACATGCGCAGGCCGGGACTTGCGCAATCGGGCGGAAGCGGCTGTTCTCCGCAACCCAGCCTGCCTGCCGATGGATCATCACGATGTCGTTTCAGCTGACGCCCGAAAACACCCTGCCGGCCGATGCCGCAAGCGCGGCGCTCGCTGGCCGCGCCTGGCTTCCCGAGGTCGCCGGGCCGGCGCTCGTCGTGCTGCGCGACGGCGTCCTGATCGACATCACGGGAGCCTTCCCGACGATGCGCGATCTCTGCGAGTCTGCCGATCCTGCCGCTGCACTGAAAGGGGCGGAGGGCAGGGCGATCGGCACGCTCGCCGCAATTCTCGCCAACACGCCTGTGGACAGCCGTGACACGACGAAGCCCTGGCTGCTCTCGCCGCTCGACCTCCAGGCGGTCAAGGCAGCCGGCGTCACCTTCGCGGTCTCGATGCTGGAGCGCGTCATCGAGGAGAAGGCGCGCGGCAACCCGGCAGCCGCCGTCGCCATCCGCGCCGAGATCGGCAAGCTGATCGGCGACGATCTCTCCAAGCTCCGGCCCGGCTCGTCGGAGGCGATGCATCTCAAGGAGGTCCTGATCAAGCAGGGCGCCTGGAGCCAGTATCTCGAAGTCGGCATCGGGCCCGACGCCGAGATCTTCACCAAGGCTCCGCCGATGTCCTCGGTCGGCACCGGCTTCGATGCCGGCCTGCATCCGGCCTCGACCTGGAACAACCCCGAACCCGAGATCGTGCTGATCGTCACCTCGACCGGCAAGATCATCGGCGCGACGCTCGGCAACGACGTCAACCTGCGCGATGTCGAGGGCCGCTCGGCGCTGCTGCTCGGCAAGGCCAAGGACAACAATGCTGCGGCAGCCGTTGGCCCGTTCATCCGCCTGTTCGATTCAGGCTTCTCGCTCGACCATGTCCGCAAGACGACGGTGACGCTGACTGTGGTCGGCGAGGACGGCTTCAGGCTCGAAGGCTCGTCCTCGATCGCCAAAATCAGTCGCGATCCCGCCGATCTGGTGAAGCAGATGATCGGCCCGCATCACCAGTATCCCGACGGTGCGGCGCTCTATCTCGGCACCATGTTCGCGCCGATCAAGGATCGCGACACGGTCGGTGGCGGCTTCACCCATAAATACGGCGACATCGTCACCATCGCGGCGCCGGAGCTTGGAGCCCTGACCAACCGCATGCGCCGCACCGATGATTGCGAGCCCTGGAGCTTTGGAGCCTCGCATCTGATGCGCAGCCTGGCCCGGCGCGGGCTGCTGTGACGGCAGGCTCGATCCTCGTCGTCGGCGAGGCGATCGGCGATTTCATCCCGCGCGATGCCGACGGGCGCGCCTATGAGGTCGTCCTCGGCGGCTCCGGCTTCAATGTCGCGCTGGCGCTGGCCCGTTTCGACGCATCGGTGTCTTATGCCGCGGCGCTCTCGACCGATGCGCTCGGCCGCCGCTTCCGTGCCGCCATCGCGGCCGAGGGCATCGACGCCAGCATGATCGGCGACAGCGCCAGTCCCAGCGCGATCGCGGTCGTTGCGCCGCTCGGCCCCGAGGGCGTGCCCGAGTTCGGGCTCTATCTCGACAGCACCGCCCATGCCGAGCCGACGGGCACGCCGCGCATATGCCCGGCCGGCACACTGCACGTCCATGCCGCCTCCTTCGGCGCGACCCACGGCCCGTCGGGCGAGGCGACGCTGGCGCTGATCGAAAGCGCAAGGGCGCAGGGCGCGAGCGTCAGCTACGACGTCAACATCCGCCCCTCCGCTCTGCCGCCGAGGGCCGAGGCGCTTCTGCTGATCGAGCAGCGCGTCGCGCGCGCCGATCTGGTCAAGGCGAGTCTCGACGATCTCATCTGGATGTATCCCGGCGAGGAACCCGAAATCATCGTCCGGCACTGGCGGCGGCTCGGCGCCGGATATGTCCTGTTGACGCGTGGCCCGCATGGCGCGACCGCGTATGGCCCGGCGGAAGCAGCGCAGGCGACGCCGCTCCCGGTGGCGATCAGCGACACGGTCGGGGCTGGCGATACCTTCATCGGCGGCATGCTTGCGGTCCTCGCCGCGCGCGGTCGCCTGGGGCCGGGCCTTCCGGGCCTGACGCATGCCGAGCTGCAAGCCGCCCTGCGCTTCGCCTGCGCGGTTGCGGCCGACACCTGCACGCGGCCGGGCTGCGACCCGCCGCGCCGTTCCGCGCGAGAGGCGACATGACAAGGCTGAGCTATCTCGACTACCACACCTGCGGCGAGCCGGTCCGCATCGTCACCAGGGGCTATCCCGAACTGACGGGTGCGACCATCCTCGACAAGCGCCGGCAGGCCCGCGAGCACCACGACCATCTGCGCCGTGCGATGATGCTGGAGCCGCGCGGCCATGCCGGCATGTATGGCGTCATCCCGGTCAAGGCGAGCCACCCCGACGCGGCCTTCGGCGTGCTGTTCATGCACAACGAAGGCTACTCGACCATGTGCGGCCACGCGACCATCGCGCTTGGCCGCTACGCGATCGAGCATGGCCTCGTGCCCGCCGTCGAGCCGGTGACGCGTTTTGCGATCGAGGCGCCCTGCGGCCTGGTGCGGCTATCCTGCGAGGTTTCGGAAGGCAGGGTGGGCAAGGTCACCTTCGAGAGCGTACCGGCCTTCGTCCATGCCCATGACCGCAAGGTCGCCGTGCCGGGCTTTGGAATGATCGTCACCGACATCGCCTATGGCGGCGCGTTCTACTGCATCCTGCCGGCCTCCCGTTTCGGGCTAGACCTGATGACGACGCCGGTGACGGAGATCGTCGAGGCGGCGGCTGCGCTCACCGATGCGGTGCGGGCGGGCCCCGCCATCGTCCACCCGACCGAGCCCGATCTCGGCTTTCTCTACGGCACGATCGTCACCGACGAGGCCGGACCGACCGAGACGAGCTTCAACCTCTGCGTCTTCGCCGAGCGCCAGATCGACCGGTCGCCGACGGGCTCGGGCGTGACCGCGCGCATGGCGCTGGACGTGGCGAAGAAGCGCATTCCACACCGCCAGGAGCGGTTGTTTCGCAGCATCACCGGCGGCGCGTTTTCCGGCCGCGTCCTCGGTCATGCCGACTATCCTGCGCCCGGCGCGGTCACCGTCGCTGTCGGCGGAACCAGCTATTTCGCAGGCGAGGGCGTCTTCACCATCGAGGCCGACGACCCGCTCGGCTGGGGTTTCGTCCTGCCGTCGCGCTTTGCCGATATCGCGGAAGGTTCCGGGTAAGGTTTTTCTGACAGGGTTGCCGCCGCGCAGAGGGCAGGGCGGCAATGGCGTTGAGCGAGGTGAGAGTGGCGTCTGGCGGCGTGGCGGGCGCAGGAACCCTGCTTCGGCTGCTCGGCTCGCCTGCTTTCTGGCTTGTCGGCTTTCTGCTCGCGGTCCTTGCCGGACTGTCGCTGCCGTGGCGGCTGCCGCTCGGACCCAATGCCTGGGATACGGCTGTTTATCTCGATGCGATCCAGCGCATTCATGTCGGCCAGACGCCGAGCATGGATTTCTTCGCGCCGGTTGGTCCGCTCGGTTATGCGCTGGCGGCCGCGCTCGACGCTGTCTTTCCGCGCGCCCAGCCGATGCTGCTGGTCAACTGGGCCCTGCTGCCGGTCATGCTGCCGCTGCTCGGCCTGCTGATCATCCAGGTCCAGCGCCAGTCCCGCCCGCGGGCGCTGGCCCTGCTGCTGCCGTTCCTGCTCTTCGCCTCGCTGCCGATCAATCTGCACAGCCTCTATCCCGCGCCCGGTTTCGACGGCTACGGACATTACAACCGCCACATCGCCCTGCTGCTGTACCTGCTGATTGCGAGCCTGCTGTTCGGGCGCGGCGCGATGCTGACCGGGCTCGTCGCGGCGCTGATGCTGACGCTGTTCCTCGTCAAGATCACCGGCGCGCTCGCAGGGACCATGCTGGTCGGCTATGCCGTCCTCGCCGGTCGCATGCGCCTGCGGGACGCCGCCATCGCAGCCGGCGCGGTCGTCGCCGCGCTGCTGGCGCTCGATCTCGCGACCGGGCTCGTGCGCGCCTATGTCGGGGATATCCTGACGCTTGTGGCGTTGAACTCAGGCACGCTGCTTCCGCGCATCCTCACCGTCGCCTCGGTCAAGTTCAACGTCATCGGTCCGGCGCTGCTGCTGCTCGGCGTGCTGGTGCTGGCGGTCTGGCGCGAACGCCAGCCTGTGACGCTGGTCTGGTTGCGCGCTTTGGCCGACAGTCCGCTCGGCTGGCTCGCGGTGACGTTCGTGGCGTTGCTCTTCTTCGAGACGCAGAACACCGGTTCGCTCGAATTCATCGGGCTCTGGCCCGTCCTGCTGCTGATCCTGCTGGAATGGTGGGGCCGGCAGAACCGCTTGCGGCCGCTGGTGCTGGTGCTGGCGCTGGCGGCCACGCTGCCGAGCCTCGTCATCTATGTCGAGCGCGCTGCGCGCGCCGTCCTTGGCGCGCCCTCCCATGTCGGGCTCGATCTGCCCGGTCTCGGCCCGCTCGGCCGCGTCAGCGTCAAGCCCGAGACAGCCGAGCGGGCGACCGCCATGCTCGCGCACTACGCCGCGCATCAGGACGCCTATCGCGACCTCGTCACGCGTGGTCTCGATCCCTCGGCGATCCTCTATTCCGAGATCGACTATCAGGCGACCTGGCTGCTCGAGGTTCAGCAGGGCGTCTCGGCGATCCGCGATTGGGAGGTGGCGAGCGGCCGGCGCCTCAACGGCGTCTTCGCGCTGGATTTCGTCGATCCGTTCAACCGCCTGCTCGGGCGCGAGCCGCCGCGTCATGTCCCGATCGGCATCGATCCCGGCCGGAGCAACCCGGGGCTGACGGATCAGGCGCGCGAGGCGCTTGCCGCCACCGACGCGATCCTGCTGCCGAAATGCCCGCTTACGCCGGCGCGCGGCATGATCGCCGCGCATTTCGCCGAGGCCTTGCACGGGCGCAAACGCGTGGCGCTTGCGCCCTGCTGGGAGATGTATCTGCGGCCGTGAGACCTCAGCCGGTGACGCCGGCCGTCTGACCGGCCTCCCAGCCGAGGATGGCGCGCTTGCGCGTCAGGCCCCAGTGATAGCCGGTCAGCGCGCCGGATTTGCCGATGACGCGGTGGCAGGGCACGACGAAGGAGATCGGGTTCTTGCCGACGGCCGCCCCGACCGCCCGCGCCGCGCTCGGCTTGCCGATATGGCTGGCGACGTCGCCATAGGTCGTGGCGCGGCCGACCGGGATCTTCAGCAGCGTCTCCCAGACCCGGACCTCGAAATCGGTGCCGATCAGCACGACGCGCAGCGGCGTCTCGGCGGCCCAGGCGGCGGGATCGAAGATGCGTGCCGCATACGGCCGCGTCGTCGCCGGGTCGAAGCGGTAATCGGCATGGGGCCAGCGCCGCATCATGTCGGCCAGCGCCTCGGCCCGCCCGCCGATGACCTTGCCGCCATCGACGCTGGTCGAGACCCAGCCGAGTCCGGCCAAGCCGCGATCCGTCGCCACGATCAGCGCCTCGCCGAAAGGCGAGACATGAAAACCGTAGGAGAGCTTCAGCCCCTCGCCGCCGGTCTTCCATTCACCGGGCGACATCGCCTCATGCGTGACGAAGAGATCGTGCAGCCGGCCGGGGCCCGACAGGCCGACCTCGTAGCTGGTGTCGAGAATGCTCGCGGACGCACCCAGCAGGCCCTTGGCATGGTCGAGCGTGATCGCCTGCAGGAACGCCTTTGGCGTCAGCCCGCACCAGCGCCGGAACAGATGGTGGACATCGGTCGGCGTCGCGCCGGCGGCCTCCGCGATCGCCTCGATCGTCGGCTGCTCGCGCCATGTCTCGGTGATGAAGGCGAGGATGCGCCTGACCGTATCGTAGTCGGAGCCGGGTGCGGTCGAGGGGAAATCGGCCTCGGCCGGCATCGCCTCGGTCGCGCGCGCCAGAACGGCGTTGGAAAAACGGGTCGGGGTCATCGCACCGAGCTTCTGGATATGGGCGGTCATCGTCTTGAACCTCGCATCGACTGTCATGATGCGAAACTAGGGCTTCGGGAAGGGCGATCCCACCCGAAAACTGGCAAGGATCACGCCGATCCTCTGCCCTCCGCGAACGCCTGCAGCCCCTCCTGCGTCAGGCGCTGATTGTTGCGATACCATTCGTCCTGCGTCGCGAAGACGGCCGAGGTCTCGTCCCAGCCGCTGCAGCTGTAGTCCGACTGAGTGGTGAAGAAGGCCGCAAATGCGTCCTCGCTCGTCCATGACGCGATCGCGTCGCCGGTATGGTGCCCGCCATCGAAGATGTCGCAGAGTTTCACCCCGTCTGCTGTCCGGATCAGACCCTGCCCACAGAAGTCGCGGTGGAACTCGCGCACCAGCCCTTCGCCGGTCGGGCACTTGATCAGCCTGCGCCAGACTGCGCGCGGCAGATCGGGACCGAACGGCGTGCGATCGAGCCGGTCGCGCAGCACGAGGCCGTAGGCGCGCACCCGCTCCTCGCCGCTCGATCCTTCCTCCTCGTGTGTGGCCGGTGGCATTGCCTTGCGCCTCGTCGACAACAGGGTCGCGATCAGCCCGATGACGATCGCAGCCGAGATCAGCGGAATGATGACCGCCGCCATCGCTGGTTCCTGTGTGGCGCCGACGTCGCGCGGGCCTCATTGCCCTGCTTTGCGCGCGTTCCGGCGTGTCGCCAGTGATGGTTGCGCCCGATCGTGCAGCGCGGGCACTGTGTTGTCGAGCGGCCGACCATAAGCCCAGCCCGCTCGTCGCCAAAGGAAAACTGACATGCTTTGCCGTCTCGCCGCCGCGCTCGGGTTCATCTTGCTGGCGGCACCCGCTCTGGCGCAGATCGCGCCCTTCCCCGCAGCCTTCAAAACACAGAACGTCACGACCAACGGCACGACGATCCATGTCCGCGTCGGCGGCAAGGGGCCGGCGGTGGTCCTGCTGCATGGCTATGGCGAGACCGGCGACATGTGGGGCGCGATGGCGACCGATCTCGTCCGCGACCACACCGTCATCGTTCCCGATCTGCGCGGCATGGGCCTATCCTCCAAGCCCAAAGGCGGCTTCGACAAGAAGACGCAGGCCGGCGATGTCGCGGGCGTGCTCGACGCGCTCAAGATCGGAAAAACCGATCTCGTCACCCACGATATCGGCAACATGGTCGGCTTCGCTTTTGCCGCCTCCCATCGCGACCGCGTGACGAAATTCGTATTGATCGATGCTCCGGTACCAGGCGTCGGTCCCTGGGAGGACATCCTCAAGAACCCGTTGCTCTGGCATTTCCGTTTCGGCGGACCAGACATGGAACGTCTCGTCGCCGGCCGCGAACGCATCTATCTCGATCGCTTCTGGAACGAGTTTTCGGCCACGCCGGCCCGCTTCACCGAAGCTTCGCGCAGGCATTATGCGGCGCTCTACGCCAGGCCGGGCGCGATGCATTCGGGCTTTGCCCAGTTCGCGGCCTTCGATCAGGACGCCATCGACAACAAGGCGTTTCTGACGGCGGGCAAGCTCGCCATGCCGGTGCTGGCGCTGGGCGGCGAGAAGTCTTTCGGCCTGACGATGGCCGAGGTGATGAAATTCGCCGCCGACAATGTTCAGGGCGCGGTCGTGCCCGATTCAGGCCACTGGATCATGGAAGAAAATCCAGCCGCGACGGTAAAGCTCGTCCGGGCTTTCCTCGACGCGAAGCCCTGATCCGAGGGCCGGCCGACGTCTACGCCGCACCGAAATCGCCGCCCCGCCTGGCGCGCGCCAGCGCCGCGCCCAGCGCGTCGGCGAAACCCTCGCGCTCGCCCGGCGAAAGGGCGGCCGCCACCGCCACGCTCTGTCCGCGCGAGACCAGCGTCAGCCGCAGCAGTCCGTAATCCTCGTCGGTCTGGCGCTCCAGCTTCGTCCAGGCCGGGTTGAAGCGCCAGACCGCCTCGCGGCCATGATGCGAGACCTTGCGGAGCAGCACTTCGAGCGGCGTGACGATCACCCGCTCAAAGGCGCGCGCATGCCGGAAATTGACGTGGAAGGCGATGAACAGTGCGATCACGTCGAGCCCGAAGAAGCCCGCCACCGGCCAGGCGCCGAGCACGATGAAAGGGACCGAGGAGACGATGCTGGACAGGCAGACCAGCGTCATCACGATGCGAAAGCCGTTCTGGCCGAGCGAGCGATGCGGCGTGATCGTGGCGTCGAAGACAGGCCGTTCCGCCGTGCTGTCGGAGGCTGCGGCGATCGCGCCTGAATCGGGCTTGCCGGGGTTCATGCCCCGACTATAACCGCCCGATGACGCAAGAGAACAGGCCCAAACGCCGCGCCCCGGTTGCCGCGAAAATGACGAAGCCGCGAGCCCGCGGCGCAGCCGGCATCCGCGAGGTCTTCGAGCGTTTCCGCGCAGCCGAGCCCGAACCCAAAGGCGAACTCGAACACGTCAACGCCTTCACCTTGCTCGTCGCCGTCGTGCTCTCGGCCCAGGCGACCGACGCTGGCGTTAACAAGGCGACGCGAAAGCTCTTCGCGCTGGCCGACACGCCGGAGAAAATGCTGGCGCTCGGCGAGGACCAGGTCCGCGACCTCGTCAAGACCATCGGTCTGTTCCGCACCAAGGCCAGGAACGTCATCGCGCTCTGCGAGAAGCTGATCGCCGAGTTCGGCAGCGAGGTGCCGACGTCGCGCGAGGGGCTGGAGAGCCTGCCCGGCGTCGGCCGCAAGACCGCCAATGTCGTGCTCAACATGGCCTTCGGCGAAATCACCCACGCGGTCGACACCCATGTCTTCCGCATCGCCAACCGGTTGCGGATCGCGCCGGGCAAGAATGTGCTCGAGGTGGAACTGGGACTGGAAAAAGCGGTGCCGGTCGAGTTCGGCCGGCACGCGCATCACTGGCTGATCCTGCACGGCCGCTACACCTGCAAGGCGCTCAGGCCCGAATGCGAGCGCTGCATCCAGAACGATCTTTGCGATGCGCCCGACAAACGGGTGGGTTGAAGCGTCCGGACGCGGCCCGATCGGCCGCGCTCCCTCGTCATGGTCGGGCTTGTCCCGACCATCCACGTCTTCCTTGGGTCGAGCGCTATCCCCGAGGCGTGGATGCTCGCCACAAGGGCGAGCATGACGGTTGGAGCTGCGGCTCGCGCTCTCACTTGGCGTCGAGCAGTTCCTTCACCGAGAGCAACACCAGCTCGTTGTCATCGGCCTTCTTCGGGTCGCGCGAGGACGAGAACGGCAGGTTGTTGTCGTTGCCGACGACGATCACGCCATTGGCCCGGTCGACGACGTCAACGTTCTCGATGGTGAAGAAGGGGAAGGGCAGCACGCCGTCGATCGCGCCCTGCTTCGCCTTTTTGTCAGGGTCGGCGATCTTCATCAGGTCGATGAAGCCGATCTTCCGCACGGCCTTGCCGACACTGGCGTCGGTCATCTCGATCTTCACGATGCGCTTGAACTTGGCGATGTCGTGGAAGCAGTCGGGGCCGCGCTGACCAGGCGCGCAGGCCTTGTCGGCGGTGCCTTCGCCATTGTCGCGCTCGATGATGAGCGCTGTCGTTCCGTCGATCATGTTGAAATCGCCGATGGCGTAGGCCTTGTCCTCCAGCGGATAGAACCAGGAGCGGCCCGTCCACTTCTCGGCGGCGACATCGAATTCCAGGATGCGCAGCGCGTCCTTGCCGTCGACCTGCTCATTGGCCTTGGTCTCAGGCGACCAGAGCGCGCCCTCGAGCAGCGGATAGAGGAAGCGGCCATCGGGCGACTGCGCCATGCCCTCGAAACCCTTCGAGCGGCGGGCGTTGAAGGGCACCGGCAGCGGGCCGTCGGGCGCAGCCGGCGTGGTTACGGCGTAATGGTCGGGCGAGCGCACCGGCTTGCCGTCGGCAAGCGTCTCGAACACCGCCTCGACCTTGCCGTTGGCGTCGACGCGGATGAGATAGGGTCCGAATTCCTCGCCGATCCAGTATTTGCCGCCGATTGGCTGGATTGATTCCGGATCGAAATCGGCGCCGGTCAGATAGCGCTTCTCGGTCCCCTCATGGACGATGCGGAACGGCACCTTCTTGTCGGGATCGTGCAGGAAGGTCGAGGACAGCCGCTCGATCGCGCCGCCCGCGAAATCGGCCTTGAGCCGGTGGAAGAACAGCGCCGCATCCGGCGAATTCGCTTTGGCGCCGAAGCCGTTGTCGGTCAGCACCAGAAACTCGTTGTTTCCAAGCGAGCGGATGCCGGAGAAGCCCTGCACCGGCTGGCCGGCAAACGGCGTCGACAGGCCAGTCGGGCGTCCGCCTGAAAGACCCATCACCGTGCCGACGGCCTCGACGCGCTTGCCCGGCGTCGTGAATTTGCCGGAGATTTTGAGGTCGGCGGGAGCATCGGCCGGGGCGGGGATGATGCTGTTGGCCGGCAGCAAAGCGTGGCCCAGCAGCTTGACCGGAAATTCTTTCTGGGCCTCCTGCGCGCCGGCGAGCATGGTGGAGGACAGCAGCAGGGCCGCTATGAGAGACAGGCGCATGGAACGCTCCGGGTTGGGGAATGGCCCGCAGCACTTGAGGTCCGCGCTTGTCAGAGCAACGACGGTGCCGTGACGAAGCCGTGACACGCCGCGCCGTTCCGGGTTCTCGCTGCGCGAGCCCCGGAATGACAGAGGTTCAGTACCCCCGCGCCGGATCGACCACATGCTCCATCGGCTCGCCCGCCTCCAGTCGCCTGATCTGTGCGGCGATCAGGGTCGCAATGGCTTGCGGCTCCGACATCGCGGCGTTGTGCGGCGTCACCGTCACGGCTGGGTGGCTCCAGAGCGGGGACGCGTCCGGCAGCGGCTCGGTCTCGAACACGTCGAGCGTTGCGCCCTTCAGCGTTCCGGCCTCCAGTGCCGCGACGATGTCGGCCTCGATCTGCAGGCCGCCGCGCCCGGCATTGATCAGGAACGGCCCGCCGAGCCGCCCGTCTTGCGCAAGGCCCGCCAACAGCCCGGCGTTGATCGTGCCGCGCGTTTCCGGCGTCAGCGGCAGCAGGCTGACGAGAATGTCGGTGCGCGCCAGGAACGCCGCCATGCCCTCCGTCCCGGCGAAGGTCGAAAGCCCCTCGACCGATTTGGCCGAACGGCTCCAGCCGGCGACGTCGAAACCCATGACCTTGAGCTTGTGCGCCGCATCGAGGCCGAGTTCGCCGAGCCCCATGATGCCGACCCGCACCGAGCGGGCGGCGGGCTGGTTGCGGTCGTCGTCCCAGCTTTTGGCGAGCTGCTGGCGGTCGTAGAGCCGCTGCTGGCGCAGGATCATCAGGCAATGCAGCACGATGTATTCGCTCATCCGCGTCGTCAGGTCGGGGTCGACCACGCGCGCAATCGGGACCTGCGGCAGACGCTCGTCGGCGAAGAGGAAATCGACGCCCGCGCCCAGCGAGAAGATCGCGGCGAGGTTCGGCAGGCCCGCCAGGCTGCCGGGCGGATGCTTCCAGCTCGCGACATAATGCACCGAGCGCCGGTCGAAGGGCTCGCCGAGCGTCACGATCGGCATCTCCGGCAGCAAGGCCTTGAAGCGCGCGCGCCAGTCCTCGACATGCCAGCCGGTCATCGCCAGAAGCAAACTCATACGCTGATGCCCTTTTCGTTGCGCCAGATCAGGAAACCGCGCGCACCGGCCTGCGCACCCAGGCGGTAGGCGCTGCGGAGCCGTGCCTGCGCTGTGGTGAAACCAGCCTCGTCGCGTGCATGAACGATGCCGAGCGGCCGGTCGGGGCCGACCTCGTCGCCGATGCCCGCCAGTTCGACCAGGCCCACGCTGTGGTCGATTTCATCCTCCGGTCGCGTCCGGCCGCCGCCGAGCGCGACCACGGCGAGTCCGACGCCGCGCGTGTCGATCGACTGCACCAGTCCGGCTTTCTCGGGAAATACCGGCCGGATGATCGGCGCGGCCTCGAAATGCCTTTGTGGGTTTTCCAGCAGGTCGGTCGGGCCGCCGAGCGCTGCGATCATGCGGGCGAAGCGCTCGGCCGCCGCGCCGCTGGCGAAGGCGGCCTCGACCTTTGCGCAGGCCTCGTCGAAATCGGCGGCGAGCCCGCCGAGCAGCAGCATGTCGGCGGCGAGCGCCACCGTGACCCGATGGAAGCGCTGTTCGCGCTTGCGTCCGGTCAGATGGTCGAGCGCATAGATGACTTCGAGCGCGTTGCCGGCTGCGCTCGCTAGAGGCTCGCTCATGTCGGTCAGCAGGGCGTTGGTCGGCAGGCCCGCGCCATTGCCGACGGTGACGAGGCTCGTCGCCAGACCCTGCGCCTTGCCGAAATCGCTCATGAATGCGCCCGAACCGAACTTCACGTCCATGGTCAGGCCGTGCAGCCCCGCCGCGAGCTTCTTCGACAGGATCGAGGCTGTGATCAGCGGCACCGATTCGACCGTTCCGGTGACGTCGCGGATGGCGTAGAGGCGCTTGTCGGCCGGGGCGAGATCGGCGGTCTGGCCGATAATGGCGCAGCCCGCCTCGCGCACCACCTTGCGGAACAGGTCGATGTCGGGCTGCGTGACATAGCCCGGCACGGCGTCGAGCTTGTCGAGCGTGCCGCCGGTATGGCCGAGGCCCCGGCCGGAGATCATCGGGACGTAACCGCCGCAGGCCGCGACCACCGCCGCCAGAGGCAGGCTGACGGTGTCGCCGACGCCGCCGGTCGAGTGCTTGTCGAGCGCCGGCCCCGGCAGGTCGTCCCAGTTCAGCACCGTGCCGGAATCGCGCATGGCCAGCGTCAGCGCGACGCGCTCCTTGGCGCTCATGTCGCGAAAGAACACCGCCATGGCGAATGCCGCCGCCTGGCCTTCGCTGACCGAGCCTTCGGTCAGCCCGGCGATGATCTGGCGGATATCGGCATCGGGCAATTCCTCGCCGTCGCGCTTGGCGGCGATGATCTCCTGCGTCAGTCTCATCTCAATAGGGTCCGCTGGCCTGGGTCGGCGTCGCGCCGGCGATGACGTCGACCAGCACCTGATGCAGCCCGCTCGCGCCGAAGCGGAAGGTTTCGGGCGTCGCCCAGTCCGGCCCCATGATGGCGTCTGCCAGCGCGAGATAGCCCGCTGCGTCCGCGAGCGTCCGGATGCCGCCGGAGGGTTTGAGCCCGACCGGCCGGTCGGCCATGCCGATGACCAACAGCATCGCCCGTGCGGCTGGAATGCTGGCGGAATGGGCGGTCTTGCCGGTCGAGGTCTTGATGAAATCCGCGCCGGCCTCGACGGCGAGCTCGGAGGCCGCCTTGACGGCTTCGAGATCGGGATATTCGCCGGTTTCGAGGATGACCTTGAGCCGTTTCTCGCCGCAGCGCTGCTTCACGTTCCCGATCATGGAACGGGCGCTGACGGCGTTGCCGGCCAGCACGGCATGCCAGGGCAGGACGAGGTCGATTTCGTCGGCGCCGTCAGTCAGCGCGGCTTCGGTCTCGCGCAGCACCGGCACGATCGCGGTGCCGCCATCGGGGAAATTCACCACGGTCGCGATCCTGACGGGAGTGTCCCCCAGGATCGCGCGCGCCCGCGCCACGAAACGCGGCCAGACGCAGATCGCAGCGACTGGGCCGGGCGTCGAGACCGCGCGGGCGCAGAGCTTGCGCAGGCCGTCCTCGGTTGCGTCGTCGCCGAGGTCGGTCAGGTCGAGCAGCGCCAGCGCGCGCCGGGCGGTCGCGACATCGGACATGGATCAGAGCTCCGTCAGGAAGGCGCGGAAGACGCGGCGCAGGCCGGCGGTCGCCGCGGTCGCGACGTCCTGCGTCTCGGTGTGATGGGGCGCGCCGCCATGGAGCCCCGCGCCCATATTGGTGATGACCGAGATTGCCGCCACCCGGATGCCGTAGCGCCGCGCCAGGATGACCTCCGGCACGGTCGACATGCCGACGAGGTCGGCGCCGAGCATCTTCGCCATCCGGATTTCGGCCGGCGTCTCGAAGCTCGGGCCGGAGAACCACATATAGACGCCCTCGCCGAGATTGGCGCCGCAGGCCGTCGCCGCCTTGCGCAGGCGGGCGCGCAGATGCGGATCGTAGGCGTCGACCATCGGCACGAAGCGCCCGTCGCCGGTGTCGCCGACGAGCGGGTTGGGGCCGTTGAGATTGATGTGGTCGGTGATCATAGTCATCGAGCCGGGCTTCATCTCCGGTTTCAGCGAACCCGCCGCATTGGTCAGGATCAGCGGCGGCGTGCCGAAGGCCGCCAGCATGCCGATGGGCACGCGCATCACCCCGGCGTTACCGCCTTCATAATAATGCGCCCGGCCCTGGAAGATCAGGACCTTTCGGCCGTAGAGCGTGCCGTAGCAGATCTGGCGCGCATGTCCCGACACCGCGCCGGCGGGAAAGCCGGGGATCGACGAGAACGGGATCGTCAGCGGGTTCTGGACCTCGTCGGCGATGTGGCCGAGTCCTGTCCCGAGCACGAAGGCGCATTCCACCGGCCCGACGCCGTGGTCGATCAGCACGCCCGCCGCTTTGTCGAAATCCGCGTCCACGGCCATCCGTCGGTTCCCCGCTCTCCGGGGTCACGCCATCGGGCGCAACGCGCCGGGAGCATTCTGGCAAATCACCGGCGCAAATTGTCTGGTCCAAACGAGGCTGGCAACAGCTCATCAAGGCAAAAGCGCGCCCGGATTCCCTCCGGTCCGGCGATGGCGACCGGTGTTTGCGGCGAGGCGAACTCGCGGATGCGCTGCCGGCAGGCGCCGCAGGGCGTCACCAGCGCCTCGCCATCGCCGATGACGACGAGGGCGGCGATGCCGTGTCCGCCCCCGGCGATCAGGGCCGAGATCGCGCCCTGCTCGGCGCAGGAGCCGGAAGGATAGGCCGCGTTTTCGACATTGCAGCCAGCATAGACGACGCCGTCATCGCCGAGGATGGCCGCGCCGACCCTGAAACGGGAGTAGGGCGCATAGGCCCGTTTCTGGACTCGCGCTGCGGCTGAAAACAACGCTTCGAAATCGATCTCCGCCATCGGCTCAGCGTTCCTTGACATAGGGCAGGCCGGACGACTTCGGCGGCGTCGACTTGCCGATGAAGCCGGCGAGCAGGATCACCGTCATCAGATAGGGCAGGGCCTGGATCGCCTGGACCGGGACCTGCCCTACGCCGGGCAGCGCCACGCCCTGCAACCGTATCGCGACGGCGTCGAGCAGCCCAAACAGCAGGCAGGCCCAAAGTGCAGGCACCGGCCGCCAGTTTGCAAAGATGACCGCCGCCAGTGCGATGAAGCCCTTGCCGGCGGTCATATGCGGCAGGAAGCCGGCCGATTGCGAGACCGCGAGATAGGTTCCGCCCAGTCCGCACAGCGCGCCGCAGATGATCACCGCGCCGTAGCGCAGCCCGGCGACGGAAATGCCGGCCGTGTCGACGGCGGCCGGGTTTTCGCCGACCGCGCGCAGGCGCAGGCCAAAGCGGGTCCGCTTCAGCACGAAGGCGGTCGCCACCAAGGCCAGGATCGCGAGATAGACCGGCGCGGCATGACCCGAGATGACCTCGTCATAGAGCAGCCCGATGACCGGCACATGCTCGCGTGCCCAGGGGCCTAATGGCAGCGTCAGGTCCGGGAAGCGCGCCGGGCCTTCCAGCGAGGGCGTGCGCCCGCCCTGTCCGTACCAGGCATTGCCGAGGATCACGGTCAGCCCCGCCGCCAGCATGTTGATCGCGACGCCCGAGACGATCTGGTTGCCGCGCCAGGTGATCGCGGCAAAGCCGTGGACGAGCGAGAGCGCGATGGAGGCGAGCATGCCGGCAGCCAGCCCCGCCCAGGCCGAGCCGCTTTGATAGGCGACGACGGCCGAGGCGAAGGCCGCCATCAGCATCTTGCCTTCGAGCCCGATATCGACGACGCCGGCCCGCTCCGACCACAGCCCCGCCAGCGCCGCGCACAGCAGCGGCACCGACAGCCGGATCGCGGAATCGAGCACGACCGCGATGGTCTGGACCCACTCCATCGTCAGTTTACCCGCCCCAGCAGCAATCCGTGCGCGACGATGCGTCGGAACAGCCCGTCGAGCGCGCCTGCAAACAGGATGATGACGCCACCGATGACCACGACCATGTCGCGCGTGATGCTCGGCTTGTCGAAGGAGAGTTCCGCCCCGCCCTGATAGAGCACGCCGAAGAGCAATGCCGCGAGCGCAACGCCGACAGGGTGGCCGCGCCCCATCAACGCGACCGCGATGCCCACAAAACCGTAGCCTGCGGTGAAATCCAGCAACAGCCGGTGCTGCACGCCCATCACCTCGTTGACCGCGAGCCCGCCGGCGAGCGCGCCCGAGATCGCCATCGCGACCATGGTGATGCGGGCGGGCGAGATGCCGGCATAGGCGGCTGCGCGGGGATTGGCGCCGACGGTGCGGATGGCATAGCCCAGCCGCGAGCGGAAGATCAGCGCCCAGACCGCGACGAGCGCCGCCAGCGCCAGCAGGAAGGCCGAGTTCAGCGGCGTCGCCGGCAGTTTCAGCCCGAGCGGGGCGACCAGCAGATGCATCGGCGTCAGCACGGCATGCTTTGCGAACTCGGCCGTCTCGGCCTGCATCGAGCCGGGTTTTCCGATGACCTCGACGAGCAGATAGACCGTCAGCGTCGCCGCGATGAAATTGAACATGATCGTCGTGATGACGACATGGCTGCCGCGCGTCGCCTGCAGCCAGCCGGGAATGAAGCCGTAGAGCGCTCCGCCCGCGGCTGCAGACGCGATCGCGAGAGGCGCCAGCAGGAACCCCGGCAGAGGTGCGAGCCAGAGGCAGGCGAGCGCGGCGAAGATGCCCGCGACCGTCGCCTGGCCCTCGCCGCCGATGTTGAACAGGCCGGCATGGAACGCGACCGCGACCGCCAGCCCCGTGAAGATGAAGTTCGTGGTGTAGTAGAGCGTGAAGCTTATGCCCTCGACGCTGCCGAGCGCCCCGCGCAGCAGGATCGCGGTCGCCTCCAGCGGACTCTCGCCGATGCCGATGACCACGAGGCCGGCTACGACGAGTGCGGCGGCGACCGAAACAAGCGGGACGAGGCCGGCGTCCGCCCAGCGCGGCAGTTCGATGGGCGCGGCGCTCATGCCGCCTGCTCCGTCACGCCCGCCATCAGCAGCCCGAGATCTCTCTCGTCGGCCTCTGCCGCGTCGCGCTCGCCGGTGATCCGCCCGCCGCACATCGCGATGATCCGGTCCGAGAGCGCCATCACCTCTTCGAGCTCGACCGAGACCAGCAGGATCGCGACGCCGGCATCGCGCAGGGCGATCAGCCGGCGATGGATGAATTCGATCGCGCCAATATCGACGCCGCGTGTCGGCTGGCCGACGAGCAGAACCTTGGGCGCGCGCTCGATCTCGCGGGCGAGCACGATCTTCTGCTGGTTGCCGCCGGAAAACTTCGCGGTCTTGAGCGCGGGGTCCGGCGGGCGCACGTCATAGGCCGCAAACGCCGTGCGCGCATGCGCTTCGATGGCGGCTGGCGACAGGAAGGGGCCGGGGCCAAACGCCGCGTCGTCCTGATAGCCGAGGATGGCGTTGTCGGCGGCCGAAAAGGCCGTCACCAGCCCCGCCCGCTGCCGGTCCTCGGGAATGTGCATCAGCCCGAGCTTGCGCAGGCGGGCGGGCGTGCGCTCAGTGGCGGCGAGGATCTGGCCGCCGAGCCGGATCACCCCGCGCGAGGGCTGCGTCAGTCCGGCCAGAACCTCCAGCAACTCGCTCTGGCCGTTGCCGGCGACGCCGGCGATGCCGACGATCTCGCCTGCATGCAGCGTCAGGCTGGCGTCGCTCAAAAGCGCGACGCCGCGTGCATCGGTGACGGAGAGGCCCGCTGCCTCCAGCACGGCCGCGCCGCGCGCGCGGGGGGCTTTCTCGACCCGAAGCAGCACGCGCCGGCCGACCATCGCCTCGGCCAGTTCGGCCGGCGAGGTCCTCGCGGTCTCGACATGGGCGACCATCTCGCCGCGCCGCATCACCGAGACGCGGTCGGTCACGTCCATGATCTCGCGCAGCTTGTGCGTGATCAGGATCACGGTTTTCCCCTGGGCCTTGAGCGCCCGCAGCAGCACGAAGAGCTGGTCGGCCTCGGGCGGCGTCAGCACGGCGGTGGGCTCGTCCAGGATCAGGATATCCGCCCCGCGATAGAGGCTTTTCAGAATTTCGACGCGCTGCTGCAGGCCAACCGAGAGATCGCCGACGATGGCGTCGGGGTCGATGACGAGCCCGTAATCCTGCGAGAGCCGCTTCAGTTCCGTGCGCGCTTTGGCCAGGCCGCTCTTCAGCAGACTGCCGCCCTCGGCCCCGAGCACGATGTTCTCGACGACGCTCAGCGTCTCCACCAGCATGAAATGCTGGTGGACCATGCCGATGCCCGCCGAAATCGCATCGCCCGAGGAGCGGATGGCGCAGGGCTTGCCGCCGATCCGGATGTCGCCCGCATCGGCCTCGTAGAAGCCGTAGAGGATCGACATCAGCGTCGATTTGCCGGCCCCGTTCTCGCCGACGATACCGTGGACCGAGCCCGCCGCCACCTTGAGCGAGACATCCTTGTTGGCGGCGACCTGCCCGAAGCGCTTGGAGATGCCGATCAGCTCGATCGCGGGAGCAGCCGTGCTCATGGCGCGATCACCATGCCGTCGAAGGCGCGCTCCTCCGGCAGCGGCTCGTCATGGGCCAGCATGCCCGCGCCCATATGGGTCAGGATGATGCGCGGCGTCGCAAGTTCGGCCCGGTGAGCGCGAAGCGTCAGGTAGTCGAGATGGTTGGGCAGCGGCGTGTCCCAGCTGTAGCACTCGACCAGCAGGGCGCCGGCGCCCGCCGCGAGCGGGATCAGCGCGTCGGTCCAGGCCGTGTCGCCCGAAAAGGCGAAGACCTTGCCGCCCACGCTGAGCCGGTAGCCCTGGCACGGCCCGGCGCGCTCGTCATGAACCATCGGGAAGGCGGTGACGTCGATGCCGGCAAGCCGCGTCGGCTGCTGCGGCGTCACTTCGACGTAAGTGATCGGAAAGCGCCAGCGATTGGTCGACGCGCCGGGAAAATCCGCATCGAGGGCATGCAGCGTGCGATGCTCGACGCCGGCGGGGCCCGCGATCGTCAGCGGCTCCCTGCGGCGCGAGACGAACTGCGCATCGAGCAGGAAGGCCGGCAGGGCGCCGAAATGGTCGCCATGGAAATGCGTGAACAGCAGCGTCGAGATGCCGTTGCGCGCGATGCCCGCCTTGTTCAGCGCGACCATGCTCGACGAGCCGCAATCGACCAGCATCCGCTCGCCGGCGGCCTCGACATGCAGGCAGGTGTTGAAACGCCCGCCCGTGCCGAACGCGTCGCCGGAGCCGAGAATGGTGATGTTCATAGCGCAAATTCAGACATTGCTATTCCAATTAGATAACAACAGTCTTAAATTTTAACTCAGAAATTCTATTCTGGCAACAATATTGTATCATCGCCACCAAAATATACATGGCTATATTAGAAGTTCTTGTCTGTTGATTTTGAGATTCGATTTCTTCTTTTTGTAATGTGAACCGCTGTAGTGTCGGAACGTCTTTTGTTTTACCGTGAATTATGTTTGAACGTGATTGGTGCATCTCTTTAATCTGCTTATCAAAATCTTTTACATCTACTTGATTTCCGAATACAGCGATGAGTTTGCTCCTCAGCTGACTTACAATACCGCTCTCGCTTTCCGCCAGCAATGCTTCAAGGCCTGCGAAGCTCCAAATAAGGTCGCGCGCGCCGCTATTGTCATAACTCTCATCAAATAAAGATACAAAGTTACAAACAGAGATTTCCACATCATTAGTTGGTTTTGATGTAAGTATACCTGATAAATTTGAGTACCAATGCCAAGCGTCGATAAATGAAATATCCCTCAACAATCTGAACGAGAATGTATCTTCTATATATTTCAAAAATGACATTCTAGAATAGAATCCAGATATTTCCATTTTATCATCGCCGACAATAATATATCCCGGCTGCGGAGAAAGAGATCCAACTTTAGCCAAGTTTGCACATATTACAACATTTTTTGCAATATTATGGACTAGATTCTGAATCGAAAAGTTTAAACTAAATTCAAAATTCGAGCCCGGCTCTAAGTCTTTATCGATTCTAGATTTAAAATCTTCATCGATTTCGGAATGTATTCGACGCTTGTCTGAATCAAATAACTGAACATCAACAATTAAAAACGCATTCTCTCCATCTTCTTTTGGAGAGTAGTCCGCTATCCTTCCATGGATAATTTCGGCAGGATTATCATAGCATATTTGAATCTTAGCTCGATTCTGAAAATAACCGTAACTAGGAAGGTCAATAACTAATCCATCTTTTAAAGAGGCATTCTTGGAAACTAGTGCGATACGATTATACTCAGACTGAATTATTGTTTGCGAGACAAGCCATACAAGCCTTGCGCTTCCGGTTGACTGTTCAGACGACTTCATTGGAGCAAGCCATCACATCGTGCACTTCGAGTCCGACATGTAGTCGTGCACCTTGATCGCGCCGGAGATGATGTCGGCGCGGGCCTTGTCGGCGGCGGCCTTCATCTCCGCGGTGATGAGGCTCTTGTTGGCGTCGTCGAGCGCCCAGCCGACGCCGTCCTCCTTCAGGCCGAGCACGGAGATGCCGGGCTTCCAGGCGCCGTCGCGCGCGGCCTTGAACGAGGCGTAGGTCGCGACATCGACGCGCTTGAGCATCGAGGTCAGCACCTTGCCGGGCTGCAGGCCGTTCTGGTTGGAATCCACGCCGATGCCGAGCTTGCCGGCGTCGGCCGCGGCGCGCAGCACGCCGATGCCGGTGCCACCAGCCGCGTGGTAGATCACGTCGGCGCCGCGGTCGATCTGCGACTTGGCGAGTTCGCCGCCCTTGACCGGGTCGTTCCAGGCCGATGGCGTCGAGCCGGTCATGTTCTGGAAGATTTCGGCGTCCTTCTTGGCCGCCTTGACGCCCTGGACATAGCCGCAGGCGAATTTGCGGATCAGGGGTATGTCCATGCCGCCGACGAAACCGACCTTGTTGGTCTTGGAGGCGAGGCCGGCGAGCAGCCCGACGAGATAGGAGCCCTCCTGCTCCTTGAACACGACCGACTGCACGTTGGGCAACTCGACGACCATATCGATGATGGTGAACTTCAGGTCCGGGAATTCGGCCGCGACCTTCTGCAACGCGGTCGCCTGACTGAAGCCCACCGCGATGATCGGCGAGTTGCCGTCGCGCGCGAAGCGGCGCAGCGCCTGCTCGATCTGGGCATCGTTGGTCGGCTCGAAATCGCGGAACTCGACGCCGGTCTCGGCCTTGAATTTTTCCGCGCCGATGAACGCGGCCTCGTTGAAGGATTTGTCGAATTTGCCGCCCTTGTCATAGACGACGGCCGGCTTGATCGCGGTCTGCGCGAGCGCCGCCACGGCCGAAAGGGCGACGCCGGCCAGCGCCAGGGCGAGTGATGTCAGACGCATGGGCAAATCCCCTGTCGATGATGCGGAGCGGTTGGCCCGTTCCCGTATGAGGCTACGATGGCATGGCTTCGGCGTCGGGCCAAGCCGCGCCCGCGCGACGGGATTGCGACCGCATGCCGCGACGATTGCCCGCCGCGCCCGATCGGCCTAACCCTTTGCCATGAGCCTGAACGAAGACGAGATCGCGCGCTATGCCCGCCATCTGGTGCTGCCGGAGATCGGCGGCCCCGGCCAGAACCGGCTGAAGAACGCGCGCGTGCTGGTCGTGGGCGCCGGCGGGCTCGGCGCGCCGCTGATCCAGTATCTGGCGGCGGCGGGCATCGGCAAGATCGGTATCGTCGACGACGATATCGTCTCGCTCTCGAACCTGCAGCGCCAGACCATCTTCGGCACGGACGACATCGGCGAGCACAAGGCGGTGGTGGCCGCCCGTTTCATCCGCCGGCTCAACCCCCATGTCGTGGTCGAGGAGCATGTCACCCGCATCGACCCGCACAACGCCCGCGCGCTGATCGCCTTCTACGACGTGGTCGCGGAAGGCTCGGATAATTTCGCGACGCGCTATGCCGTCTCCGATGCCTGTTTTCACGAACATCGGCCGCTGGTGACGGCGGCGCTCGGCCGTTTCGACGGCTCGCTGACGACGATCCGCGCCCATGAAAACGACGCCGACGGCAGGCCCAACCCGACCTGGCGCTGCCTGTTTCCGAGCGAGCCGCCGCCCGGCACGGTCGCGACCTGCGAGGAGGCTGGCGTGCTCGGTGCGCTCGCCGGCGTCATGGGTTCGCTGATGGCGATGGAGGTCGTGCGCGCCGTCACCGGTTTCGGCGAGCCGCTCGTCGGCAAGCTCCTGCTGGTCGACGCCATGACGATGCGCTTCGAGACGATGCGCTATGGCTGGGATCCGGAGAATCCGCTGAACGGCGCGGCAGCACTGGCTAAACAGCCCGGAAGCCCCTGACGAATCCGCCGCGTCAGTCTTTCGGAGCGCGGCGCAGGCTGTCAGGCCGCATCACCAGAACCGTCGCGGTCGCCTCGACGGCTGCGACCCCGGCCTCGTCATAGAGGCCGCCAGCCAGCGTCGCGATCACGCCCGACAGCGACGGCTTGGGCGTGATCGTCTGCACGACCCAGCGTATCGTCATCTCCGACCGCGCCGGCACGGCCTTCTTCAGCTTGAAGGCGCATTCCAGGCCGAGCGACGCGCTGCCGGGGAACAGGAAATTGGCGACGCTTCCCAGCAACAGACCTGTCGTCTGGGTGCCGCTGGCGATCAGCCCGCCAAAGCGCGTCGCCTGCGCCAGCGCCTCGTCATGGTGCAGGGGATTGGTGTCGTTGGCGAGCGTTGCGTAGGCGCTGACCATGTCCGGCGTAAAGGAAATGCGGGTGACGAGTTCCTGATCGACCGTGAGCGGCGATCGCCAGGTGTCCGCGCCGTCCGCCGTTTCGGTTGTCGTGCCCGCCATCGTCAGCGCTTGCTCTCGATCACGTCCCAGAGCTGCGCCGCGAGATCGGGCCCGCCGAGCTTCTTGATCGCACGCACGCCGGTCGGCGCGGTGACATTGATCTCGGTCAAATTGCCGCCGATCACGTCGATGCCGACGAGCAGCAGGCCGCGCTCGCGCAGGGTTGGGCCGATCGCCTCGCAGATTTCGAGCTCACGCTTCGACAGGTCGGTCGGCTTTGCCGCGCCGCCGCGCACCATGTTGGCGCGCAGATCGCCGGCGGCCGGCACGCGGTTGACCGCGCCGGCGGCCTTGCCGTCGATCAGGATGATGCGCTTGTCGCCGGCGGAAACCTCTTTCATGTAGCGCTGCACCACCCAGGGCTCGCGGAAGATGCCGGCGAAGAGGTCGTAGAGCGAGCCGAAGTTCGGGTCGTCCTTGCCGGTCTTGAACACGGTCGCGCCGCCATGGCCGTAAAGCGGCTTCATCACGATCTCGCCGAACTCGTCGCGAAACGCCTCGATCTCGGCCTTGTCGCGGGTGATCAGCGTCTGTGGCATCAACTCGGGGAAATGCGTGACGAGAATCTTTTCGGGCGCATTGCGGACCTGGGCGGGGTCGTTGACCACCAGCGTCTTGGGATGGATGCGCTCGAGCAGATGCGTCGTCGTGACATAGGCCATATCGAAGGGCGGGTCCTGCCGCAGCAGCACCACATCGAGCGTCGAAAGGTCGACGCGTTCCTCGGAGCCGGCGCTGAAATGGTCGCCCTCCTGATCGCGCACCGTCACCGGCTTGATCCGGGCGGTGACCTTGCCGTCGCGCAGGGTCAGCTTGTCGGGGGTGTAGGTGTAGAGCGTATGCCCGCGCGCCTGCGCTTCAAGCATCAGCGCGAAGCCGGAATCACCGGCGATCCGGACGCGCTCGATCGGGTCCATCTGGATGGCGACGTTCAGGGTCATGGGCAGCGCTCCGGGTTCGGCGCGCTCTTATCGTCCGCGACGCGCCGCATCGGCAAGTGGGAGGCCCTGCGTCACAAGACAAGCTCGAACACATCTGGCACATGACGCGGAAAGCGCCATGGCGCGAGAAAGACCGCATCGACGCGCAGATGATGGTCCATCGCCCAGGGATTTTTCGCCAGCCACTGCCTGATGCGCGCCTCGACCAGCCGGCGCTTCTGTGGTGTGAGCGAAGATTGCGCGGCTTCAATCTCCCCGCGCGCCTTGACCTCGACGAAGGCGACGGTGCGCCCGCGCTTCACGATCAGGTCGATCTCGCCGCCCTTGCCGCCGAATCGCCGCGCCAACAACCGATAGCCCCTGGCGTTGAGCCAAAGCAGCGCGATCCATTCCGAGCGCGCGCCGGTCGTGCCGGAGCGCCTGGCGCGCGCCGAGCGGTCGGCCCGGCTCAAGGCTCCCGCGTCAGTTCGAGCGCGCGGGCATAGATCGTGCGGCGCGGCTGGCCGGTCTGGGCTGCGACCTGCGCCACCGCTTCCTTCAGCGAGACGGTTGCCAGCGCCGCGCGCAACCTCTCGTCGATGATGTCGCCGGCCGGTTGCAGCGCTTCCGCGCCGGGCGGCCCGATGATGACGACGATCTCGCCGCGCGCTTCCTCTTCCGCGTCGTAATGCGCCGCGAGTTCGGCCAGCGTGCCGCGCTGGACGTTCTCGTAATATTTGGTCAGTTCGCGCGCCACGGCGGCCGGGCGAGGACCGAGTACGGACATGGCGTCCGCAAGCATTTCGGCGAGCCGGCGCGGCGATTCGAAGAAGACGAGCGTGCCGGGAATGGTGGCGAGTTCAGTCAGGCGTCCCCGCCGCGCGGCGGCTTTCGGCGGCAAAAAACCCTCGAAGAAGAAGCGGTCGGTCGGCAGGCCCGCCAGCACCAGCGCGGCCAGCACGGCCGAAGGGCCGGGAATCCCGGTGACGGGCAGCCCTTCGGCCACCACATCGGCGACGAGCTTGTAGCCGGGGTCGGAGACCAGCGGCGTGCCGGCGTCCGAGATCAGCGCGAATGTGCCGCCATCGCGCAGTCTGCCGAGGATTTTCGGCCGCATCTGCTCGGCATTGTGCTCGTGATAGGGGTAGAGTGGCGTCGAAATGCCGTAATGCGCCAGCAGCGTCTTGGAGGTCCGGGTGTCCTCGGCGAGCACGGCGTCGGCGGCCGCCAGCGTCGCCAGCGCCCGAAACGAGATGTCGCGCAGATTGCCGATCGGCGTCGCCACGATGTGCAGCCCGGGGCTGAGCGGCTCGGCCTCGGCCTTGAGCCCGAAGGCGGTGTAGCTGGGAATGCGGGGCGTGGGCGAGGAACTCGACATGGCCGGCACGCTGCCACAAGCGCGGGCTTTCCGCCACGGTCGCAGGCAGCCGAACCGCCGCCGGCAAAGCGCAACCCAGAGTTAACAACTTGAAAATACCATGGCGGACTGGCAGGAAAGCCCCACGGTCGGGGGGCTGCCTCGCTGGATAGCCGTTGCGCCATCCGGTCTATGAGTTTGGATCCAAGCGTTTTGCCCCTGAGAGTTCGGTCCATGACTGGAGATCGCCCCGTGTCGCGCCCCTGGCATCTGCACCCGGTCCTGCCGTTTCGCGCGCCTGCGCTGGCGTTCGCCGCTTCGCTGGCGCTCGCCGCCTGCAGCGGCGGCACGTCGGGCCTGCCGGGCTTCGACACCGGCACGGCGAGCCCGCAGGGCCAGCCCGCCAGCACTGGCCAGACCATTGGGACCGGCAAGGTCAGGGTCGGGCTCATCCTGCCGCTGACGGCCGAGGGGCAGGGCGCGGTCGTCGGCAATGCGCTGAAGAACGCAGCCGAGATGGCGCTCGCCGAATTTCCCGGCGCGGATCTGACGCTGCTGGTCAAGGACGATCGCGGCACGGCCGAAGGCGCGCAGGCCGCGGCGCAGGAAGCGATCCGCGAGGGCGCCGAACTCATCATCGGGCCGCTGTTTGCGCCCTCGGTCCAGGCGGCTGGGCAGGTCGCGCGCGCCGCCAACAAGCCGGTCATGGCCTTCTCCAGCGATAGCAACGTCGCGACGCGCGGCGTCTACCTGCTCTCTTTCCCGCCCGAGAACGACGTCAACCGCGTCATCGGCTATGCCTCGCAGCAGGGCCGCAAATCCTTCGCGGCGCTGGTGCCCGATACCGCCTATGGCAAGGTCGTCGAGGCCGCCTTCCAGCAGGCCGTCGCCAACCGCGGCGCGCGCGTGGTCGCCATCGAGCGCTTCGGTGCCGACGCCAACAGCATGCGCGCCGCCGTCGCCAAGCTCGCGCCGGCTTTCGGCCAGTCCGATGCGCTCTTCGTGCCGGCCGCCGCCGACACCATGCCGGCGCTCGGGCTCGCCTTGCAGCAGGGCGGCTATGACCCCACCAAGATCAAGCCGCTGGGCACCGGCGTCTGGAACGACGGGGCGATCGCGCGCGTGCCGGCAATCCAGGGCGGCTGGTTCGCCTCGCCCGACACGGCAGGCTTCAACGCCTTCGCCGGCCGCTACCAGCAGCGCTTCTCGAGCCCGCCGACCCGCACCGCGACGCTGGCCTATGACGCGGTCTCGCTGGCGGCCGCGCTCGCCCGGACCCAAGGCTCGCAGCGCTTCTCGGAAGGCGTTCTGACCAATGCCTCGGGCTTTGCCGGCGCCGACGGCGTCTTCCGCTTCCGTCCCGATGGTCAAAACGAGCGGGGGCTCGCCGTTCTCGAACTGCGCAACGGCCAGATCGTGACGATCAACGCCGCTCCGAAGGATCTCGGGCCGCGCACGCAGTAGAGTAAGCTTGCGCCACGGGGCTGCCTTCAGGCAGCGGAAACGAACGGCTTGACATTGATGCTGCCGGCACGCTTGCGCGCTTGCGCGATGTCGTAACTGTTCTGCATCCGCATCAGCGTATCCATCGAGAGACCGAAGGCTTTCTCGAACCGCAGCGCCATGTCCGCCGACAATGCAGCGCGCTCGTTCAGCAGCGCCGACAGGGCCGGGCGCGTGACGCCGAGCACGGCAGCCGACGCCGTCACGGACAGGCCGGCCGGCTCGATGATTTCGGTCTTCAGGAAACTGCCGGGATGGCCCGGGTTTTTCAGGCGATATCCAAGGGGCGAAGTGGTCTCGTCGTCCATCAGTGATAGTCCTCGTAGTCGAGATCGATAATATCGATCTCTGTCCGGTCGATCCCGAAAGTCAGGCGCCAGTTTTTCGTGACGAACAGACTCCAGATGCCTTTCCTGTCTCCCGTCAACTGATGGGCTTTCCAAGTCGGCACCGCTCGAAGCTCGTCTTCGTGCTCCATATCCTGCAGGAACGAGATCATCCTGCGGAGTTTGTCGGCGGCTTGCGGTTGAAGCCCGGATGCGTCGTCGCCCTCGATGAGCCGACGCAGACCTTTGTGCTTTACGTTTCGGATTCGCATTCACGCCACGATAGCGGGCAGGATGTTGCCTGTAAAGTAACGCTTTACGCCTTCAAGCCGCCAGATCGGCGACCACCGCATCCAGCAGCAGCGCCCCGTCGGGTGTGCAGGCGAGCCGGCCGCCGGGCTTGCGCGCCAACATCCCGTCTTCGATCAGGCTCTCGACCCGAGCCGAATTCAACTCCCTGCCCGACAGCGCGGCAAATGTCGCAGGTCTGATGCCCTCGACCAGCCGCAGGCCCATCAGCAGGTACTCGTCGCCCTGCGCCTCCTGGTTCAGGCGCTCGTCCTCGACCAGTGCATGGCCGTGAGTTTCGACGCTTGTGAGCCAGGCTTCCGGGCGCTTCTCGGTCGAATGCGCCATCCGGCCCTCGCTCGTCACCAGCCGGCCATGCGCGCCCGGCCCGATGCCGGCATATTCGCCATAGTGCCAGTAGACGAGGTTGTGCCGGCATTCCGCGCCGGGCCGCGCATGATTGGAGATCTCGTAGACCGGCAGGCCGTGGCGCTGCGTGATCTCCTGGGTGATCTCGTAGAGCACCGCGCCGGCCTCGTGATCGGGGATCGCGAGCTTGCCGGCCTTGAACAGGCGCTCAAAAGCGGTGTCGGGCTCGATCGTCAGCTGGTAGAGCGAGAGATGCTCGGCCGCATGGCTGATCGCCAGTTCCAGTTCGGCGCGCCACAAGGCCGGCGTCTGCTGTGGCGAGCGGGCGTAGATCAGGTCGAAGGAGTAGCGCTCGAAATATTTTCGGGCAATCGCGACGGCGTCGAGCGCTTCCTGCGTCGAATGCATCCGGCCGAGCGCCTTCAGGTCGGCGTCGTTCAGCGCCTGCACGCCAAGCGAGACCCGGTTGACGCCGGCTGCGCGGAAATCGGCGAAGCGCCCGGCCTCGACGCTGGTCGGATTGGCCTCGAGCGAGACCTCGCAGTTTTTATCGACGGCCCAGTGCTTGCCGATCGCATCGAGAATGGCTCCGACCGTGCGGCCTTCCATCAGCGAGGGCGTGCCGCCGCCAAAGAAGATCGAGGACACCGTACGTCCCGGCGCAAGCTGGGCGCGATGGGCTATCTCGCGTCGGAACGCCGCGACATAGCGCGCCTGGTCGGGCGGCTGCAGCCGGACATGGGAGTTGAAGTCGCAATAGGGGCATTTGGCCAGGCAGAACGGCCAGTGCACGTAGACCGCGAAGCCCGCGTCGGCGGTCGGGTGGTCGGGCGCGGCAGGCCGCTCGCGCAAGGCCGCAAGCGCGCTCACGCCGGCTTCCGGAGGCAGGCGGCGGCGAGCACATGGAACGCACGCGCCCGATGCGACAGGCCTGCCGAACCATCCGCCGGGATGCCGTGCTTTTCGGCCGCGCTCATCTCGCCGAAGGTCTTGTCGTAGCCGTCGGGCCGAAAGATCGGATCGTAGCCGAACCCGCCTGCGCCACGCGGCCCGTCGACGATTTCGCCGAAGACGCGGCCCTCGAACAACTCCTCATGCCCGTCCGGCCAGGCGATCACCAGCGCAGAGACGAAATGCGCGCGGCGTTTTTCGGGCGTGGTCGCGCCGCGCTTGGCGAGTTCCATCTGCACGCGCGCCAGCGCCGGGGCGAAATCCTTGCCCGGCCCGGCCCAGTTGGCCGAAAACAGCCCCGGCGCGCCGTCGAGCGCATCGATGCAGATGCCCGAATCGTCGGACAACGCCGGCAGGCCCGAGGCTTTCGTCGCCGCAACCGCCTTGATCGCAGCGTTCTCGGAGAACATCATGCCGTCCTCGACCGGTTCGGGCAGGCCGAGTTCGCCGGCCGAGACGAGTTCGATGCCATAGGGCCCGAGCAGTTCGCGCATCTCGCGGAGCTTGCCCTGGTTATGGGTCGCGATCACGACCTTGCCGGTGAGGAGGCGATGGGCGGGCATGCTCAGGCCACCGCAGCCTTCTGCAGCGTCACGAGCTTGCTCACGCCGCCCTTGGCGAGCTTCAGCAAGGCCAGCAGCTCTTCTTCGGAGAACGGCGCGCCCTCGGCCGTGCCCTGGACCTCGACGAGGCCGCCCGAGCCGGTGATGACGAAATTGGCGTCGGTCTGCGCGCCGGAATCCTCGATATAGTCGAGATCGAGCACGGGATTGCCGGCGACGATGCCACAGGAAATCGCGGCGACATGGTCCTTCAGAGGATTGGAGCCCTTCAGCATGGAGCGGCCCTCCATCCATTTCAGCGCGTCGTGCAGCGCGACCCAGGCTCCCGTAATCGAGGCCGTGCGGGTGCCGCCATCGGCCTGCAGCACGTCGCAATCGACCACGATCTGGCGCTCGCCTATGGCGGTGAGATCGACCACGGCGCGAAGCGAACGGCCGACCAGCCGCTGGATTTCCTGCGTGCGGCCCGACGGCTTGCCAGAGGTGACTTCGCGACGATTGCGCTCATGGGTGGCGCGCGGCAGCATCGCGTATTCGGCGGTGACCCAGCCCTTGCCGGTGCCGCGCAGCCAGGGCGGTCCCTTTTCCTCGACCGTCGCGGCGCAGAGCACGCGCGTTTCGCCGAAGGTGACCATGCAGGAGCCCTCGGCATAGCGGACAACGCCGCGTTCGAGCGTGACCTTGCGCATTTCGTCGGCCGCGCGTTTGGAGGGTCGCATGGATGTCTGTCCCGGAGTTTTGAAGTTGCCGGCTTGTAGGCGCTGATGCGAGATGCGGCAAGGCGAGGCGCTCGCCGCCTTCTGTAAGTCTCCCGGCTATGCCCGCAAACACCACGTCATCCCGGATCGGCGCGGCTGCGCCGCTTGTCCGGGATGACGGCGGTATCCGATGCACAAGCGTCAAGGCGTGGGGCAGGCCGCTCCGGTGTCGGCCCAGGCCTGCATCAGTGCGCCGAACTGGGCGTTGGTGCCCGGCGCGGGTTCGCGGCCGGGGCCGGGATTCCAGCCCCAGAGCACCAGCGTATCCGTGGTGACGTGCTTGATGATCGCCGCGAGGTCGCGGCTGCCATTGCGGTTCTGGTCCTTGAGCTGCGTGCAGATCTGCCCGAGCGTCTTGCCCTCCCAGGCCATCGAGGCGGGAGCCAGCGCCCAGTGCCCGTCGCCGGGAACGCGCGCCGGGTCGAAGTTCTGTTTGCCGTGGCAGGTCGCGCATTCCAGGCCGGGCGCGCCATGGCCGTCCTTGCCGCGCACGACCATGGGCTGGTGCAGGCGTCGCGCATCGGTCTGGCGCGGCCGCTCTGTCGCGGGGTGGCAGTTCATGCAACGCGGATGGGTCAAAACCTTGCCGATCTCGCCGAAGAGCGCGACCGAGCGGGCCTGCGTATCGGGAATCGCGGCAAAGCTAGCCGCATCACGCAGCGGTTTGCCGCCGGCCTGCGGTTGCGCCGCCGACTGCGCGAAGGTCAGCGCGGTGCCGCCGAGGCCGAGCATGAGCGCGGCCGTGCCAGCCAAAATCAGGGGCCGCATCATGACACGCCTCCGCCGACCATCGGCAATTGTCTCGGCCGGCCCTGACCAAGCCGCGCCAGTGCATTGGCGACGGCAGGTCCGATCGGCGGCACGCCGGGCTCGCCGACTCCGGTCGGCTTCTCCGTCGAGGCGATGATCGCGACCTCGACCTCCGGCATCTCGTGGATGCGCAGCGAGCGGTAGGTGTCGAAATTGGCCTGGACCGGCCGGCCCTCGTCGAGCGTGATCTCGCCATAGAGCGCATGGCCGAGCCCGAAGCCGATGCCGCCCTCCATCTGCGCGCGGATCACGTCGGGATTGACCGCGACGCCGCAATCGATCGCGCACCAGACCTTGTGCACCTTCGGCTCGCCATCGGGACCGATCGAGACCTCGGCGATCTGGGCGACGTAGGAATCGAAGCTCTCGACGGCCGCGACGCCGCGCATGCGGCCATTGCCGGCGTCGGGCCCGGTCCATTTCGCCAGTTCCGCCACGGCCTTCAGCACGCCGGCGAGACGCGGCTGCTTGCCCATCATCGCCAGACGCCCGGCGACCGGGTCCTGCCCCGCCGCCTGCAGCAATTCGTCGACGAAGCACTCGACCGCATAGGCCGTGTGGGTATGCCCGACCGAACGCCACCACAAAGTGGGCACGCCGACCTTGGCGACGTGAACCTCGCAGGAGAAATCGGCGATCTCATAGGGCAGCTCCTTCGAGCCTTCGACCATCACCGCGTCGACACCGGCCTTCACCGTCATCGCCTCGAACGGCGTGCCGAGGAAGAAGGACTGGCCGACGATGCTGTTGGTCCAGGCCGCGATCTTGCCGTCCTTCACGCAGCCGCGCATGCGATGCAGAAAGAGCGGGCGGTAATAACCACCAGCCAGATCGTCCTCGCGGGTCCAGACCAGCTTGACCGGGCGGTTGGGGCCGATCGCCTTGGCGCACATGGCAAGCTCTGCCGCCAGATGCTGGCTGACCTGCGCCCGCCGGCCGAAAGAGCCGCCGGCGAGCATGGTCTCGAGCTGCACCTTTTCCGGCGGCAGCCCAAGCACGGTCGCGATCGTCGCGTGCTCCGTGGTCTGGAACTGGCTGCCGAAGCGGGCCAGCGCCTGCGTGCCGTCCCATTCGATGTAACCGTCAAGCGTCTCCATCGGCGCATGCGCGAGATAGGGAAAGACGAACTCGGCTTCCACGACCTTGTCGGCCTTGGCCAGCACGGCCTCGGCGTCGCCATGCTTGCCGGCGACGGTGCCGGGCGTGCGGGCGAGCGCGCGGTATTCGGCGATGAGTTCGCGGCTGCCGCGCTTTTCGGCGGCGCTCTCGTCCCAGACGACCTTCAGCGCCTCGCGGCCCTTGATCGCCGGCCACATCCCGGTGGCGTAGACGGCGACGCCCGAGCCGATCGGCTTGACGTCGACCACACCCTTGATCTTGAGCGTGGCGCTCGCATCGAAGCTCGCCATGACCCCGCCGAAGCGCGGCGGCCGGGCGACGACGACGGTCAGCATGCCGGGCGCGCTGATATCGATGGTGAACTGCGTCTTGCCGCGCGCCTTGTCGCCGGAATCGAGCCGCTTGACCGCGCCCTCCTTGCCGATCAGGCGGTAGTCCCGCGGCTGCTTCGGCGCGGCGTTCTCGGGCACGGGCAGCTTCGCGGCGGCCTCGGCGAATTCGCCGAATCGGCTCTGCTTGCCCGAGGCGTGCCTCAGCACGCCCTTTTCGATAGTGATCTCGGCCGCCGGCACCTTCCAGCGTTCGGCTGCGGCCTGCACCAGCATGGCGCGTGCCGTTGCGCCGGCCTTGCGCATCTGGTCGAAGGAGTTGGCGATGGCTGACGAGCCGCCCGTGCCCTGCACGCCGAAGGCGAGGTTGGCGTAGAGCTTGACGTCGGCCGGCGCGTGCTCGGCGTGCATCTGGCCCCAGTCGGCATCCATTTCCTCGGCGATCAGGGTCGAGAGGCCGGTGAACGGCCCCTGGCCGAACTCGATATGCTTGATCAGCACCGTGATGGTGTCATCGGCCGCGACGCGGACGAAGGCGTTGGGCGCGAAGGCCGCGGTTGCGCCGGTCGGCCTGAAGGCCTGCGCCGCGCCCGACTGGGCCCTGGCGGTTCGCGGCAGGTGCAATCCGATGACGAGCGCGCCGGCTCCGGTCAGCAGCGAGCGGCGCGAGAGGGCGATGTCGTGAGCGGTCATGATCAGCCCTCCAGCGTGCGGGCGGCGCCGTGGATCGCGGCGCGAATGCGGACATAGGTTGCGCAGCGGCAGATGTTGCCGTTCATCGCGAGATCGATGTCGCGGTCGGTCGGCTTGCGGTTTTCCTTGAGCAGGGCGACCGCGCTCATCACCTGGCCGGACTGGCAGTAGCCGCATTGCGGCACGTCACCGCTTGTCCAGGCCGCCTGGATCGCGTCCGCCTCCTTGCCGGTGATCGCCTCGATCGTGGTGATCTCGCGGCCCTCGATCGCCGAGACCGGCGTCACGCAGGAGCGCAGCGGCTTGCCGTCGACATGGACGGTGCAGGCGCCGCATTGCGCCACGCCGCAGCCGAATTTGGTGCCGGTGAGCCCGATATTGTCGCGGATCGCCCAGAGCAGCGGCGTGTCGTCGTCGATGTCGAGGCTATGCGTCTTTCCGTTGACCTTCAGGGATAAAGCCATCCTCGCCTCCAATGCTGACATGACGTAGCGCGATGCCATGGGCGTGGATCGAGGTGGTCCCCGAGGCCCTATCCGACATGGCGGACGCGAGCTATTGATCCATAGTCCTTGGTCGCGCGACTGGACTAGTTAGACGAATAAAGTCTAGTGAGGATGGTCGCCCAAAGTTTGGATTTTGTCAAGACTGGCAATGCCTGACGAGAGCAGATGTTCCGACGCCTCGGGCGCAGGCGAAGCGCCGACCCGCATCGACCAGATCGCGGACGCGGCGCTGCGGCGTTTTTCGCGCTACGGCTTCAAGCGCACCTCGATGGAGGACATCGCGCGCGAAGCGGGCCTTGCCAAGGCGACGCTCTATCTGCACTTCGGCGGCAAGGACGACGTCTTCCGCGCCATGATGGCGCGCTCGGCCCAGCGCGTCGAGGCGCGCTGCCGGCACGTCCTGACGATGTCGGGCCCTTTCCCGCAGCGGCTCGCGGCGCTGCTGGAGGCCCATTACGGCACGGCCTATGCGTGCTTCGGGGCGGGCGAGCATCTGCTGGAGCTCAAGGCCGTGATGGTCAGCGTCGCCAGCGCCGAGGTGCAGGCCTTCGACGAGATCTTCATTCGCCACGCGACCGAATTCCTGCGGAATGCCGCGGCGACCGGCGAGATCGATCTCGCCCGCAGCGGGCTGCCGCTCGACGGCTTCTTGGCGACGCTGATGCTGGCTGCGGCCGGCGCGAAGGCCGGCATGACGGTCTCGTGCGAAATCTACGGGTCGCGCCTGCGTGATCTCGCATCGGTCTTTGCCGCCGCCCTTGCCCGGATTGGCCGGGATTGACGATTTCGACATTACGCATCAGCCAAACGTCGTAGATCGCTGTCGAAACGCTAAAAATACGCGCAAGTGCCGGCGTTGACACCCGCGCGCGACGCGGTGCAGCATGAATTCAAGGGGAAACGAACAACAAGAAAGAACGATAAGATGCTGCGCTCTGGCGATGGCCATGGCTGACGACATCATTTTGTCGACGGCGGGATTGACCAAGGAATTCGGGGGATTCACGGCGGTCAACGGCGTGGACCTGAAGGTACGGCGCGGGCATATCCATGCTCTGATCGGGCCCAACGGCGCGGGCAAGACGACCTGCTTCAACCTGCTGACCAAGTTCCTCGCGCCCACCAAAGGCGCGATCGTCTATAACGGCCGCGACATCACCCGCGAGAAGCCGGCCGAGATCGCTCGGCTCGGGCTGGTGCGGTCCTTCCAGATCTCGGCGGTGTTTCCGCAGCTCACCGTGCTGACCAATGTCCGCATCGCGCTGCAGCGCAAGCGCGGCGACTCGTTTGATTTCTGGCGCTCGCAGGACGTGCTCAAACCCCTCGACGAGGAGGCGATGCGGCTGGTCGAGGCGGTGGGCCTCGCCTCCTTCGCCGGCCTGCCGGCGGTCGAACTCAGCTATGGCCGCAAGCGCGCGCTGGAGATCGCGACCACGCTGGCGCTCGACCCCGAGATGATGCTGCTCGACGAACCGATGGCCGGCATGGGGCGCGAGGATGTCGAGCGCATCGAGGCATTGATCCGCAAGGTCTCGCAGAACCGCACCATCCTGATGGTCGAGCACAATCTCTCGGTCGTCGCCTCGCTCTCGGACCGCATCACGGTGCTGGCGCGCGGGCAGGTGCTGGCCGAGGGCGACTATGCCGCCGTGTCCAAAGACCCCCGCGTGATCGAGGCCTATATCGGATCGGGCGGCCATGCTCACTGAAGCGACCATGGCAAAACCTGCGACCACCGCTGCGCCGTTGCTGAACGTGCGCGGGCTGGAGGCCTGGTACGGCGAAAGCCATGTCCTGCACGGCATCGATTTCGACGTGGCGCCCGGCGAGGTAGTGACCCTGCTCGGCCGCAACGGCGCCGGCAAGACCACGACTCTGAAGTCGATCATGGGCGTGATGGGCAAGCGCAAGGGCTCGATCACCTTCGAGGGCAGGGAAACCATCGCGCTGCCCTCGCGCCACATCGCCCGGCTCGGCATCGGCTTCGTGCCGGAAGAGCGCGGCATCTACGCCTCGCTCAGCGTCGAGGAAAACCTGCTGCTGCCGCCGAAGGTTCGCGACGGCGGGCTTTCGCTCGACCAGATCTTCGCGCTCTTCCCCAACATCAAGGAGCGACTGAAGAGCCAGGGCACCAAGCTCTCGGGCGGCGAGCAGCAGATGCTGGCGATCGGCCGCATCCTGCGCACCGGGGCGCATCTTCTGCTGCTCGACGAGCCGACGGAAGGGCTCGCCCCGGTGATCATCGAGCAGATCGGCGCGACCATCCGCAAGCTCAAGCAGGACGGCTTCACCATCATCCTGGTCGAGCAGAACTTTCGCTTCGCCGCGACGGTGGCCGACCGGCACTATGTCGTCGAGCAGGGCAAGGTGATCGACATGATCCCCAACGCCGAACTCGAGGCCAATATCGACAAGCTCCACGGCTATCTCGGAGTCTGACACGCAGCCTCCGCACCAAAACCAGCCCCGCACCAAGAAAAACGTCGAAAACCGACATCCATCCCAGGGAGAAGACTATGAAGCTCAAGACGCTACTCGCAACCACCGCCCTCGCGGCGCTCATGGCCGGCGCGGCCCAGGCGCAGGTCTCCGTCAAGCTCGGCGTGCTCAACGACCGCTCGGGCCTCTATGCCGACCTCACCGGCGAGGGCTCGGCCGTGGCCGCGCGCATGGCCGTCGAGGATTTCAAGGCGGCTGAAAAGGGCATCAAGGTCGAGATCGTCTCGGCCGACCATCAGAACAAGCCCGATATCGGCGCCAGCATCGCCAGGCAGTGGTACGATCAGGACAATGTCGACGTGATCCTCGACGTGCCGACTTCCTCGGTCGCGCTCGCCGTCAACCAGATCACCAGGGACAAGAACAAGGTCTTCATGAATTCGGGTGGCGGCACCTCCGACCTGACCGGTTCCGCCTGCTCGCCCAACACCGTGCACTGGACCTACGACACCTATGCGCTGGCGCAGGGCACTGGCGGCGCCATGGTCAAGGCCGGCGGCGACAGCTGGTTCTTCCTGACGGCGGATTACGCCTTCGGCCATGCGCTCGAACGCGACGCGACCGCCACCATCGTCAAGAACGGCGGCAAGGTGCTGGGCGGCGTCAAGACGCCGTTCCCGGGCACCGATTTCTCGTCCTTCCTGCTGCAGGCGCAGGCCTCCAAGGCCAAGGTCATCGGCCTCGCCAATGCCGGCGGCGACACCATCAACGCCATCAAGCAGGCCGGCGAATTCGGCATCGTGGCGGGCGGCCAGAAGCTCGCCGGGCTCCTGGTCTTCGTCAACGACATCAACGCGCTCGGTCTGCAGACGGCGCAGGGGCTGGTGCTGACCGAGAGCTTCTACTGGGACCGCGACGAGGGCACCCGCGCCTGGTCGCAGCGCTTCGCCAAGGCGCATAACGGCTCGATGCCCTCGATGGTGCAGGCGGGCGTCTACGGCTCGGTCCTGCACTATCTCAAGGCCGTCGAGGCCCTCAAGTCGAAGGACGCCACCGCGGTGATGGCCAAGATGAAGGAAATGCCGACCGACGATCCGCTGTTCGGCAAGGGCGTCATCCGTGTCGACGGCCGCAAGATGCACGACATGTATCTCTACGAGGTCAAGAAGCCCTCCGAATCCAAGGGCAAGTGGGACTACTACAAGCAGATCGCCGTGCTGCCCGCCGAGCAGGCCTTCCGCCCGCTCTCGGAAGGCGGCTGCTCGCTCGTCAAGAAGTGAGCGGCTGACACCAGCCACGCCGTCATTCCGGACTAGCGGCAAAGCCGCGCCGATCCGGAATCCATCGCCCCGCCCTATGATGGATTTCGGGTCTCCGCTTCGCTCCGCCCGGAATGACGGCCGAGGCTATTTTGAAACGCGTTCCGACGTCCCGATGATTTGAGCCATTCATGTTCGCGCTTCTCGGAATCCCTCCGCAAGCCCTGTTCGGTCAGGTCCTTCTGGGCCTGATCAACGGCTCGTTTTACGCCATCCTCAGCCTGGGCTTGGCGGTGATCTTCGGGCTGCTCAACATCATCAACTTCGCCCATGGCGCGCTCTACATGATGGGCGCGTTCGTGGCGTGGATGTGCCTGAACTATCTCGGGATCAATTACTGGGCGGCCTTGGCGCTCGCGCCGCTGGTCGTCGGCGCTTTCGGCATCCTGCTCGAACGCGTCCTGATCGCCAGGCTCGCCAATCTCGACCATCTCTACGGACTGCTCCTGACCTTTGGGCTGGCGCTGATCATCCAGGGCCTGTTCCGCAATTATTACGGTTCCTCGGGGCTCGCCTACCAGATCCCCGATGCGCTCAAGGGCGGCCAGAATCTCGGCTTCATGTTCCTGCCCAATTATCGCGGCTGGGTCGTCGTCGCCTCGCTCACGGTCTGCCTGTCGACCTGGTTCCTGATCGAGAAGACGAGGCTCGGCGCCTATCTGCGCGCCGCGACCGAGAACCCGACGCTGACCCAGGCCTTCGGCATCAACGTGCCGCTGCTGGTGACGCTGACCTATGGCTTCGGCGTGGCGCTGGCGGCCTTCGCCGGCGTGCTCGCCGCGCCGATCTACTCGGTCAACCCGAACATGGGCGCGGACCTGATCATCGTCGTCTTCGCGGTGGTGGTGATCGGCGGCATGGGCTCGATCATGGGCTCGATCGTCACCGGCTTCGGGCTCGGCCTGATCGAGGGGCTCACCAAGGTGTTTTATCCGGAGGCCTCGGCCACGGTGATCTTCATCATCATGGTGCTGGTGCTGCTGGTGAAGCCCGCCGGCCTGTTCGGGCGGGCCGCGTGACGGCGCCGCACGCCAAGTTTGCGAGGATATGACCATGGCGGATATTTCCATCGAAGCTCCCGCCGGCGCGATCGCGCTCGCCGAAACCAGCCGGAGCACGGAGCGGCTCCACCGCTCGATCCTGATCGGGCTTGCCGCCCTGCTGCTGGTTGCGCCCTTCCTCGTCTATCCCGTCTTCGTCATGAAGGTGCTGTGCTTCGCGCTGTTTGCGCTCGCCTTCAACCTGCTGCTTGGCTATGGCGGGCTGCTCTCCTTCGGCCACGCCGCCTATTTCGGCATGGCGAGCTATGTCTGTGCCTATGCGGCGAAATACTGGGGCCTGACGCCCGAACTCGCGATCATCGGCGGCACGCTGGTCGCCGGCCTGCTCGGCTTCGTGTTCGGCTCGCTCGCGATCCGTCGGCAGGGCATCTATTTCGCGATGATCACGCTGGCGCTCGCCCAGATGGCGTTCTTCTTCTCGCTGCAGACGCCGAAATTCACCGGCGGCGAGGACGGCATCCAGGCGATCCCGCGCGGACGGCTCTTCGGGCTGGTCGACCTCTCCAGCGACAGGACGCTGTATTACGTCGTCGCGGTCATCTTCATGGCGGGTCTGCTGCTGATCTATCGCATCATCCACTCGCCCTTCGGACAGGTCTGCAAGGCGATCCGGGACAACGAGCCGCGCGCGATCTCGCTCGGCTACCGCGCCAATCAGTACAAGCTCGCGGTCTTCGTGCTCTCGGCGGCGCTGGCGGGGCTCGCTGGCGCGACCAAGGCGATCGTCTTCCAGCTGGCGTCGCTCACCGACGTGCACTGGTCGATGTCGGGCGAGGTCGTGCTGATGACGCTGGTCGGCGGCCTCGGCACTGTCTTCGGGCCGATCGTCGGCGCGCTCGTCATCGTCTCGATGGAGAACTATCTGGCGTCCCTCGGCGCCTGGGTCACGGTCGTGCAGGGCGTCGTCTTCGTCGTCTGCGTGCTGCTCTTCCGCGAGGGTATCGTCGGCGTCATCGCAAAGAAGATCGGAAGGCCGCTCTGAACAGGCGCAGCCTGTCTCAAACCTGCCGCTGCAGGCCGACAGGCAGGTTCGAGACGCGGGCCATCTCGCCGCCCATGAAGCCTGTCGGATCGGCGAGATAGTCCAGCGCCATCGCCATCGCGTCGACGCCCCAGAAGATCTCGCCGTCGATGACGAGGCTCGGCACGCCGAAGACGCCGGCCGCAACGGCCTCCTCGGTCGCCTGCCGCAGCGCATCCTTGACCGGCTGCTCGCCGATCCGCTGGAGCGCACCGGGGGCGCCACCCGCATCGGCGACCGCCGCCAGCGCGGTCGGATCGTTGGCGTCGCGGCCCTCGCCCCAGATCAGCCCGAAGGCCTTGCGCACGGCGGCCTCTTCGCCATCGAGCGCGGTCAGCAGTCGCAGCATCGCCAGCGGGTTGAAGGGGTGGGCTGGCGGAAAGCGGAATGGCACGCCTGCCGACAGCGCCGCATGCGTCACCAGACGATAGGTGTGGACGCGCTTGGGCGCGATCTCCGCCGGGCCGAGTTGCCCCCAGGCCTTGAGCACGGCCCCGAACACGATCGGCTTCAGCACGACGGGGCGATGCCGCGCGATCTCCGGCAGTCGCGTCAGCGCGATATGGGCGAAGGGCGAGATGACGTCGAAATACCAGAATGCGGGGGCGGTCATCGGGCTCACCTGATCAGCTTCGAGACGCTGCGGAAATCGGGGTGGGCCGCGGTCCGCAGCCATTCGAACACGACCATCTCGGTGGTCACGATCTCGGCTCCGTCCCGCGCCATGCGCGCTAGCGCGACGTCCTTGGATTCGACCGCGCGGGACCCAATCGCATCCTGCACGACGACGACGCGTCGGCGATGCCCGAGCAGGCTGAGCACGGTCTGGCCGACGCAGACATGGGCCTCGCAGCCGCAGACCACGAGCTGCCTGTCGCCCGCAAGCGCTTCGAGGAAGGCGGGCTCGGCGCAGGAATCGAAGCTCATCTTGCTGATGACCGGCCCCGCGCCGGCAAGCTCCGGCACCGTGACGCCGAGGCCGGCCGGGTTCTGCTCGGTCATCAGCACCGGCACCTTCAGGATGTTGGCGGCCACGACGAGGCGCGTGGCGTTGGCGACCATGCGTGCACCGTCATGGATCGCCGGCATCAGCCGGGCCTGGAAATCGATGATCACGAGCATGCTGTCGGCGACGTCGATCAGCGGCATGGTCAGGCTCCGGTCCAGAGTATTTTCGAGCGAAGTGGGTACCGGTTCGCGTGAAGAAAATGCGACAGGACAAAACGCTAGAGCAATTCTGCGATTCAACGAAATGCGGAACTGCTCTGCCCGAATTTCGCCAGTTCAGTCGCGACATACCTCTCCATCAGCGCGCGCGGCGCAAGGCCGAACATGTCGATGCGCCTTGTGTGCATCATCAGGAGAACGCCCACCGCATGCGCAAACGCGTCGGCCATAATGAGCCGGGCGGCGGCGGGATCGGCGCCCATCGCCTCCGCGGCGTGCCGGATCGGCGCGAGTGACGCCTCCAGCGCCTGGTTCAGAGCCCGGTCGCGGTCGCGACCCAGGCCATGGGGCCGCATGCCGCCGCGAAACAGGTAGAAGCCGAGATCGAGATCGCGCGGATGCGCGGCGTAGAAATCGAAGAAGCTAAGCGCGGCCGCCGTGAAGCGCGTCTCGGGAGTGCCGGCCTGCGCGACCGCGCCATCGACATGCGCCTGCAGTGCCTCCAGCGACTGGCCGAGAACCTCGGCGTAGAGCGCTTCGCGTGAGTCGAAATGGAAATACAGCGCGGCCGGCGTGTAGCCCGCCTCCGCCGCGATCGCGCGCAGCGAAGCGCCGTCGAGACCGTCGCGCTCGAAGATGGTCCGGGCTGCATCGACGATCAGCCCGCGCTTCAGCGCCGTGACCGCGCGCCTGCGCCGCCCGGTCGTGCTCTCCTTCGGCGTCGGATCCCGCAGCGTCACCTTGTAGACATCCCAAAACGGCTTGACGAAAAATCTAACGACGTTCAATTTTATCGGCAACAGCAAAAGACGATCGAGGACACGCCGATGTTGATGGACGCCGCCGGCTACCGGGATTCGCTGCGCGCCTACAGCCCCCGCGTCTTCGTCAACGGCCGCAGGGTCGAGAGCGTCGCCGACGAGCCACTGCTCGCGCCCGGCGTCAACGCCGTCGGCGTGACCTATGATCTCGCCCATCAGGAAGCCTACAGGCCGATCATGACGGCGCGGCAGGGTTCGTCTGGCAAGATCGTCAATCGCATGCTGCACATCGACGAGAGCTCGGCCGATCTGCTTGCCAAGCTCGAGGCGGTCCGGCTGGTCTGCAAGATTTCCGGCTGCGCCCAGCGCTATCTCACCCATGATGCGCTGAACGGGCTC
The DNA here is from genome assembly GCF_056405115.1 of Allobosea sp. P2_A10. Lineage (NCBI taxonomy): Bacteria > Pseudomonadati > Pseudomonadota > Alphaproteobacteria > Hyphomicrobiales > Alloboseaceae > Allobosea > Allobosea sp. P2_A10. Next base: position 64,750 of record NZ_JBFUCS010000008.1, read on the forward strand.
TGGCAGGCGACCGCACGCACCGACGCGGTCCACGGCACCGATTATTCGCAGCGCTTCCTGGCCTATCTGCACGAGGTCCAGGACCGCGACCTGACGCTCGGCGTCGCCATGACCGACGCCAAGGGCGATCGCTCGAAACGCCCCAGCGCCCAGGAGAACCGGGATTCCTACGTCCACATCAAGGAGCGCCGGGCCGACGGTGTCATCATTGGCGGCACCAAGGCGATCGTCACCGGCGCGCCTTACATGCATGAATTCCTGGTCATGCCCTGTCGGACCCATGTCGCCGGCGACGAGGATTTCGCGGTGTGCTGCGCCGTGCCCTGCGATGCGCCGGGGCTGACCATCGTGGCGAGGCCCGCCGGCCGTCCCGGCGATCCCGCCGCGAAGTTCTCGTCGAAATACGGCCAGTCGACCGGCGTCGTGATGTTCGACGATGTCTTCGTGCCGTGGAGCCGGGTCTTTCTCGCGGGCGAGACCGAGGAGGGCGGCTTCCTCACCACGAGCTACGCCACGCATCACCGCCATTCCTGCATCGGCGCGCGCGCCGGCTTCGGCGATCTCCTGATCGGGGCGGGCGCGCTGATGGCTGAGGCCAACGGGCTCGACATCGAGCGACACGGCCATGTCCGCGAGCAGATGGTCGAACTCATCACGATCACTGAGAGCTTCTTCGCCTGCGGCGTTGCGGCCTCGGTCTATTGCCAGAAGGACCCGGCGGGAAATGTCATGCCGGACACAGTTTTCGCCAATATCGGCAAGCTGCTGCTCGCTACCAAGATCTACGACATGCACAGGATAGCCCATTACGTATCGGGAGGATTGATCGTGGCGCTGCCCGGCCCCGACGAGGATCATAATCCGGAGACGGCAGCATCGCTTTCAGCCGTGCTGACGGGACGACCCGACATCCCCTATGAACAGCGGGCGGAGGTCGCGCGCTTCATCGAGGATCTGACGGTATCGAAGGAGGCGGGCTGGTATTCGGTGATTTCGCTGCATGGCGGCGGTTCGCCCGAGGCGATGAAGCGCGAGATCTGGCGCAACTACCCGGTCATGGAGAAAGTCGAGCTGGTCGAAAGCCTGCTTGATCGCGGCGTGCTGGCCGATGGTTCGCGGGTCTCGAAGCAGCCGGGACGATGCTGCGTCACCGGCTGCGAGGTGCCCGACCGGATTGGCGCCGAGCCGGTCAAGGACGCCGCAGAATAGCACGCCGTCATGCTCGGGCTCGTCCCGAGCGCCCACGGCTTCCCCTGATCCGCGTCGCAATACGTGGATGGTCGGCACAAAGCCGGCCATGACGAAAGAGGCCTTGATGAACGCTCATGCAACCGCCACCCACACGGTCCTGAACCAGGCGAAACCCGCGACCGGCTGGAACGCCTATGCCGATGACGCGGTGCTGACAGGCATCGTCGCTCGGCTCGCACCATGGGCTACGTCTCGCGCACAGGCGCTCGGCGCCCATGCCGGCGAGCCTGAGACGCAGGAACTGGCGCGGCTCGCCAATCGGTTTACGCCCGAACTCAGGACGCATGACCGCTTCGGCAACCGCACCGACTGGGTCGAGTTCCACCCGGCCTGGCACGAGCTGATGGCGCTGGCCTTCAAGCACGAGGTGCCTTCGCTCGCCTGGACGACGACGGAAGGCAACGGCCATTCGGCGCGAGCCGCGATGTCCTATCTCTGGAACCAGATCGAGCAGGGAACGGGGTGCCCGACGGGCATGACCTACGCGGCTTATCCCGGCCTCGCCCAGCCGCAGTTCAGGCCGTGGCAGGAGAAGATCACCAGCGGCCTCTACGACAGGCGGCCGCTGCCCGTGGCGCAGAAGACCGGCGCCACGATCGGCTATGCGATGACCGAGAAACAGGGCGGCTCGGACCTGCGCCAGACCCAGACCACGGCGCATTATCTGGAGGATACGCCTGAGGGCCGGGTCTATCTGATCACCGGGCACAAATGGTTCTTTTCGGTGCCGCAATCGGACGGGTTCTTCACCCTTGCCCAGACCGAGACCGGCGTCTCCTGCCTGTTCGCGCCGGCCTTCCTGCCCGATGGCAGCCGCAACCGGCTTCAGATCCAGCGTCTCAAGGACAAGGCCGGCAACCGCTCCAATGCGTCGTCGGAGGTCGAGTTTCGCGACTGCCTCGCCTGGCTCGTCGGGGAGGAGGGGGCTGGTATCAAGGAAATCCTCTCCCACGCCCATCTGACCCGGCTCGATTTCGCCGTCGGTTCGGCCGGGCTGATGCGGCAGGCGCTGACGCTGGCGCTGAACCACACCCAGTCGCGCAGAGGCTTCGGCTCGTCGCTCGCCGAACAGCCGATGATGACCAACATCCTCGCCGATCTCGCGATCGACTCGGAAGCCTCGACGCTGATGGCCTTCCGCGTCGCCGCCGCCACCGACGCGATGGAAACCTCCGAACAGGAGCGGCATCTCGCGCGCGTCTCGACGCCGCTGGCGAAATTCTGGAACTGCAAGCGCGCGCCGGCCTTCGTCGTCGAGGCGCTCGAATGTCATGGCGGCAACGGCTTCATCGCGGAGAACCCGATGGCGCGGCTCTATCGTGAGGCCCCCCTGAACGCGATCTGGGAGGGCACCTCCAACATGATGTGCATGGACGTGCTCCGGAGCTTCAACCGCGACTCGCGCACCAAGGAGGCCTTCATGGCCGAGGTCGGCGCCGCGCGTGGATCGAACCGCGCGCTCGACCGCTGGCTCGACCGGCTCGGTGCGGAGGTTGCCAGGCCGCGCAACGACGACGGCCATGGCCGGCGGCTCGCCAACCTGATGGCCTATGCGCTGCAGGCGTCCGAACTCCGCAAACATGCCGACGAGGCGGTGTTCGAGACCTTCTGCCGCTCGCGTCTCGACGCCGATTGGGGCTATGTTTTCGGCACGCTCGATCCCTCGCCGGAACTGGCGGGCATCGTGAAACGGGCGACGGTCGCGCGGGTCTGAAGCGCTGCTGCCGTGTTTTCGCCAAACCGCTGCCTAGGCTGGCGAGGCCAACGACAAGGGAAACGCCATGCCTCAGATGATCTTCGTCAATTTGCCCGTGAAAGACCTCGACAAGTCGGTGACCTTCTTCACGGCGCTCGGCTTCTCGTTCAATCCGCAATTCACCGACGAGACCGCGACCTGCATGGTGATCAGCGACACCATCTTCGCGATGCTGCTGACCCACGAGAAGTTTGCGAGCTTCGCGCCGAAGCCGATCGCCGATACCAGCAAGGCGATCGAGGTTTTGACCTGCCTCTCGCGCGAGAGCCGCGCCGATGTCGATGCGATGGTCAAGGCCGCTCTGGCCGCCGGCGGCACGACCTATAAGGAGCCGATGGATTACGGCTTCATGTACGGCCACGGCTTCCAGGACCTCGACGGCCATGTCTGGGAACTGATGTGGATGGACCCCGCCGCCGTGCAGGGGTGAGAGCGCTCCTTCAGTGTAACCGCGCCGTCGTTCCGGGCGCAGCGGAGACCCGGAATCCATCGTAGGGCGCTGTCGTGCTCGACGATGGATTCCGGATCGGCGCCGCTATAGCTGCTTGTCTGGAATGACGACGCGTTTTCGAGCTAAGCAGCGTCGGGCCTCAGTTCCCGCTCACCGCGCGCTTGGGCACGCCCGCCAGCCACGCGCCCATGTCCTTGCCCCAGAACTTCGCCAGCCCGGTCGTGCCATGGCCGCGCGTGTCGGCGCTGGCGGGGATGAGCAGCAGCCTGCCGTTGGGCACGCGCTTGAGCTCACGCTCCATGATGTCGGTCTCGGGCGGGTTGCGCTCGTCATCGGCCGAGTTGATCGCCAGCAGCGGCGCCCTGATCGTGCCAAGCCCCGCCGAGGGATCGTAGTCGCGCGACGAATCCCACTGATACATGAAGTCGTTGGCGTCGGCGCTGAAGGCCGCTTTCAGCCGGTCGTCGAGCAGCTTGTCGGCGGCTTCGCGGGTCGGGGCCATCTGCTGGTAGGCCAGCGTGCCGCCGCTGGTGGCGATGCCGAAGAAGACGTTGGCGACGCGGAAGGCCGGCGGCTGCGTGGTGTAATCGCCGCCCTTCCACTCCGGATCGTTGCGGACCGCGTCGATAATCATCCGCCGCATCATCCAGTTGCGGCTGGACATGCCGGTTGGCTGCGAGGCCATCGGCACCAGCGCATCCATGAAATCGGGATACCGGACGCCCCAGAGCCAGGCATGCATCCCGCCCATCGAATTGCCGAGCACGAGCCGGACATGCTTCACGCCGAGCCCCTCGCTGACGAGGCGATGCTGCGCTGCGACCATGTCCTCGTAATTGTAGCGAGGAAATTTCGCCTTCATCCCATCGGACGGCTTCGATGAATTTCCCGCGCCGATCGCATCGGGGATGATGATGAAATACTTCGTCGCGTCGAGCGGCTGGCCCGCGCCGAACAATTCGCCGGCAAAGCCAGCGTTCAGCATGCTCGCGGCCGAACCCGCCGTGCCGTGCAGGATCACCACGGGCTCGCCCGAGGGATCGCCGACCGTGCTGTATCCGAGCTTGAGCTCGGCCATGGTCTCACCGCTCTGGAAGCGGAAATCCTTTGCGACCCAGGCACCCTGCTTCGGCGCGGGGTAGTCCGCGGCGATGGCGACGAAGGCGATCACGGAAAAGGCGATGGCGGAGGCCGCGCGGGTCAGCGCGCTTGCAATGGTCATGACGGTTTCGTTCCTTGTTCGCCGCCACGGCTTGCTGCCGGGCGGTCCTCCCAGCGCAGGAGGATCGCGCTGAACCGGGGGGGACGCAAGGTTGTATTGTAGCGCGGATGCCATTCTCGACGCGGGTGGACAAGAACGAGTGAGCGTTGCAAGCGTGCTCCGGCGCATTGCCTGGTCCGATTGGTTCGTCTGTCGGCAGGCGCGGATTGCCAAGGGCCGAGAGCAGCGGCGCAGCGCGCAACGCGGCTCTGTCGTCCCGCCTCTGGCGCATGGCGTTGTGCCGCCCTACACTGTAGCCATTCCCCCCACGCACGGGCAGGCGTCAGTTACCATGGATAAGCGGGTCGAGACGGCGGCGCCATCAGCGCCCCTTACCCATGAGGATATTCGCTCGATCCTGTTTGGCATCATGCTCGCCATGTTCCTGGCGGCGCTGGACCAGACCATCGTCGCCACCGCGATGCCGACGATCGGGCGCGAACTCGGCGACGTCGCGCATCTGCCCTGGGTGGTGACGGCCTATCTGCTCGCCTCGACGGCGGTGACGCCGCTCTATGGCAAGCTCGCCGACATCCATGGCCGGCGGGTGACGCTGCTTTCGGCCATCGTCGTCTTCATCGTCGGCTCGGTGGCGTGCGCGCTGTCGCCCAATCTCTGGTTTCTGGTGGTCGCGCGCTTCGTTCAGGGGCTGGGCGGCGGCGGACTGATCGCATTGGCGCAGACGATCATCGCCGACATGGTCTCGCCCAAGGAGCGTGGGCGCTATCAGGTCTATTTCGCCGGCGTCTTCATGGTCTCCTCCGTGCTCGGGCCGGTGCTGGGCGGGCTCATCGCCGAGGCGCTGCACTGGTCGGTGATCTTCTGGATCAACCTGCCGCTCGGGCTCGCCGCCTTCTGGATGACGAGTTCCGCGCTGAAGCGGCTGCCGCGCCATGAGCGGCCCCACAAGCTCGATGTGCTGGGCGCACTGCTGATGACCAGCGCGACCATGACGCTGCTGCTCGCGCTGTCCTGGGGCGGAACCTATTATCCCTGGGGCTCGGCCCGCATCGTCGGTCTCGTCGCCTGCTCGCTCGTGCTCTGGGCGGTCTTCGCCTGGCGGCTCAGGACGGCCGACGAGCCGCTGATCCCGCTCGACATCCTCGCCAACCCGGTGGTGCGGATGGGCACGATCGCGGCCGGTTTCGGCATGGGCACCTTCATCGGTCTGACGATCTACCTGCCGCTCTATTTCGAGACGGTGGCGGGATTGTCGGCGGCGCATTCGGGGCTCGGCCTTCTGCCGCTGACCTGCGGCACCGTCGCAGGCGCCACGCTGTCGGGCCGTTCACTGGTGCGGCTGACGCATTACAAGCGCGTGCCCATGGCGGGGCTCAGCGTCGCGATCATCGGCTCGGCGACACTGGCGCTCTTTGCCGGTGAGATGCCGCTCCTGCCTTTCGGCGCGACCCTGGCCGTGATCAGCCTCGGGCTCGGCACGATCTTGCCGGTGACGACGGTCTGCATCCAGAACGCGGTACTGCCACACCAGCTTGGCACGGCGACCGCGGTGGCCAATTTCTTCCGCCAGATCGGCGGGGCGCTGATCGTGGCGGCCTTTGGCGCGATCGTGCTTGGCGGCGTAGGCGCCGCCGGCGCGGGGCTGTCGCCGGAAGCGCTCAAGCTCGGTACGGTCGATCGTGGTGCGATGGTTCAGCTGTTCCGTTATGTTTTCGCGGCGACCTGCTTTGGCTTCGTCATGGCGCTGCTGGCCATCATCCGGATGAAGGAGCTGCCGTTGCGCAGCGGTGCGGTCGATGCCGCCAAGGCATCTAGCGGCGAATAGGCCTCAGACGCCGCCCTTGCCGGCATCCGAGCCCTGCCGCGACTGACGCGCCCTCAGGCTCAGGATCGTCGCGAGCGCGAGCCCGATCACCAGGAACGACACCCCGGTGGTGACGGTTCCCAGCGCATAGATCTCCGGCGTCGTCACGGTCGAGGTCAGCGCCTGCAACTCCAGCGGCAGGGTGTTCTTCTCGCCAATCGACTGCGAGGAGCGGGCGATCTCGTCCCAGGACAGCGTGAAGCCGAACAGCCCGACGCCGATCAGCGAGGGCAGGATGACCGGCAGGATGACATGGGCGAAGGTCTGCCACGGCGTCGCGCCGAGATCGCGCGCCGCCTCCTCGAGCCTGCCGTCGAAGCGGTTGAAGATCGCGAACATGATCAGGAGGCCAAACGGCAGCGCCCAGGTCAGATGCGCGCCGATGCCCGAGGTGAAGATGCCCATGGCGGTGTTGTAATTGGCGGAGATGAAGGCCGGCGCGTAGTTCTTGATCAGTTCGTCGAAGAGCCGGAACTGCAGCGCGATGCCGAGCGAGGTCACGATCGAGGGCACGATCAGGCTGGCGATGGTCACGTAGAACAGCAGGTTCTGGCCCCTGAAGCGCTTGCGGAAGGCGAGCCCCGCCAGAACCGAGAAGACCATGGTCACGACCATCACCATCAGCCCGAGCTGGAGCGAGCGCCAGAAGGCCGATTTGATGTCGACGATGCCGCCGCCGCTCCAGAGCTTGCCGAACCAGTGCAGCGAGACCCCGTTCATCGGGAAGGTCATGCCGCCGGTCGGCCCCTGAAAGGAGAGCACGAAGATCGCGATCATCGGGCCGTAGAGGAACAGCACGAACAGGCCGAAGAAGGCGGCGAGCCAGTAGAAGGAGGCGGGGCGTCCCTCGCGCATGGCTAGAGCTCGACCCGCTGTTCGGCAAAACCCACAGCCCTCATCCTGAGGAGCGCTCCGCAGGAGCGCGTCTCGAAGGATGCTCTAGCTCGCTCTACAAATATCTGGAGCATCCTTCGAGACGCGCCTGCGGCGCTCCTCAGGATGAGGGCTGAGATGCGGGAATGGCGTCTGATCGACGGCATCACAGCTCTTTCCTGATGTCGACGAAGCGGTTGAGCGCCGTGATGATCAGCAGCGTGATCGCGAGCAGGATCACGGCGTTTGCGGCAGCCGGCGGGAATTGCAGCGCGTTCAGCCGCGTTTCGATGATCTTGCCGGCGGACGCGATCTGCTGCCCGCCCATCACGCCCACCGTAATGAAATCGCCCATCACGATGGTGATGACGAAGATCGAGCCGATGACGATGCCGGGTTTCGCCAGCGGGATGACGACGTTCCAGAGGGTCTGCCAGCCGGTTGCGCCGGCATCATAGGCGGCCTCCAGCAGGCGCTTGTCGATGCGCGCCATCGAATTGAAGATCGGGATCACCATGAAGAAGGTGAACAGGTGCACGAAGGCGAGCACCACCGAGAATTGCGAGAACAGGAGCCATTCGATCGGCTGGTTGATCAGCCCGACATTGATCAGCGCCGTATTGACGAGCCCGTTGCGCCCGAGCAGCGGCACCCACGAGATCATGCGGATGACGTTCGAGGTCCAGAACGGGATCGTGCAGACCAGCGCCAGCGTCATCTGCATGGTCACGGACTGGACGTGGAAGGCGAGGAAATAGGCGATGGTGAAACCGATCACCAGCGTCAGCGCCCAGACGATCAGGCAGAACTTCACCGTCGAGAGATAGGTCTTCAGGATGGTGCAGAGTTCGGGAAGCTGGTCGTAGCAGCCCTCGAAGGTCTCGACATAGGAGCGCGTCGTGAAGCTCGGGATAATCGAATAGTCGTTGTAGTCCCAGAACGAGACCATCACGACGAAGCCGAGCGGGATGACGAAGAACAGCGCAAAGACGCCGCCGAAGGGCAGCGCCTGGAGCCAGGCCGGCGGTGCGTAGGCGGTTTTTGGCGTGGGCATGGGCGTATGATCTCGTCCTGGTCCGCACAGGATTGGCAGGGAACGTGGTCAAACCCTCCACGTCATCCCGGACAAGCGGCGAAGCCGCGCCGATCCGGGATCCATCATAGGGCGACACAGTGCTCTATGATGGATCCCGGATCTCCGCTTCGCTGCGTCCGGGATGACGGCGCAGGTGTGTCAAAGGGTGAGCAGGCTCACGCCGCGATGAACTCGTTCCACTTCCTGACCATGTAGTCGTTCTCGTCCATCACCGCGTTCCAGCAGGCGACGTTGCCCATGCGGTCGTCATAGGAGCCGCCGTCGCGCGAGGAGCCGGCCTTTTCCAGCAGCGAGCCGTCGGGGCCCTTGATGTCCTTCTCGGCCGGCTTGCCCTCCATCCAGTAGGCCCACTCATAGGGCTCCATATTGGCCTTGGCAGTCGAGAGCACGGCCGAGTAGTAGCCCTGCCGGTTGAGATAGGCGCCGGCCCAGCCCGACAGGAACCAGTTGACGAACTCGTAGGCCAGTTCTGCTTTTCTGCCCGTCACCGATTTCGACAGGCAGAAGCCCGAGGCCCAGGAGCGATAGCCCTCCTTCAGCGGCTGGAAGGTGCAGGCGATGCCCTTGGTGCGGACCGCTGTCACGGCAGGCGACCACATCGACTGGATCACCGTCTCGCCCGAGGCCATCAGGTTGACGCTCTCGTTGAAGTCCTTCCAGAAAGCGCGGAACTGGCCGGCCTTCTTCGCCTCGGTCATGACCTTCATGGTCAGGTCGATCTCGGCCCGGGTCATGTTGCCCTTGTCGGGATATTTGTAGAGGCCGGACGCCTCGACCACCATGGCGGCATCCATGATGCCGATCGACGGGATGTTCAGGATCGAGGCCTTGCCCTTGAATTCGGGGTTGAGCAGCTCCTTCCAGCTCTCGATCGGGCGCTTGATCAGATCGGGCCGGATGCCGAGCGTGTCGGCGTTGTAGACGGTCGGGATCAGCGTCACCCACTGCGTCACGCCGGTCGCGAACTTGGTCGAGTTCTGGCCCTCGACGAACATCACCTTCTTGGGCGCCGTGCCCTGGTCGCCGATCACCTTGCCAGATGGCAGCTGGCCCTTGGTGAAGACCGGCGTGATGTTGTCGAACTCCTTGATCTTGCGGGCGTCCATGCCGAGGATGTTGCCTGATGGAACGAGCTTCTTCAGGCTGAAATATTCGGTGTCGAGCACGTCGAAGGAGTTGGGCTGGGTGATGACGCGCTTGGTCACATCGTCGGTCGTGGCCGAGATGTATTCGATCGTGATGCCGGTATCGGCCTTGACCTTTTTGGTGATGTCATCGGCCTGGTTCACCGCCGTGCCGAGATAGCGCAGCACCTTGGGCTCCTGCGACCAGACGGCCGGAAAGCCGGTGATCGCGCCCGAGCCGGCGGCGACGCCAGCGGCGGCGCCCGCACCCTTCAGCATCGCACGGCGCGACAGGCCGCCCTTGTCCTTCGTCGTCTTGCTCATGACCCTCTCCTCTTGCCTGGTCTTGTTGGTTGATCGTGATTTTGCTGACTTGATCTGGTCGGCTTCGTCAGGCGGCCGCACCCAGCCGGTGGACATCGGCCTCGTTCCAGCTCACCGCGACGGTGTCGCCGGGGTTGAAGGGCTCGGCGTCGAAGGTCGCCTCGCTCAGATTGGCGGTCAGATCCTTGGCGAAATTCGCCTCCAGCCCGATCTGGACATAGGAGCCCTGATACTCGACCTCGCTGACCACGGCCGTGCGGGCTGCCCCCGCGACAGCCTTGCTCAGGCGCAGCCGGTCGGTCCTGACTGCAATCGAACCCGAAGCGTCCGAGACGATGTTGTGGCCGCCGATGAAGCGGGCGATGAAGGCGGTGGCCGGCGCATTGAAGACCTCGCGCGGCGAGCCGGCCTGCTCGATCACGCCCTGATTCATCACCACCATGACATCGGCCAGCGCCATCGCCTCGTCCTCGCCATGGGTGACGTGGATGAAGCTGATGCCGAGTTCCTTCTGCAGCTTCTTCAGTTCGGCCCGCATCTTGATGCGCAGAAACGGATCGAGCGCCGAAAGCGGTTCGTCGAGCAGCAGGATTTGCGGCTTTGTGATCAGCGCACGGGCCAGCGCGACGCGCTGCTGCTGGCCGCCGGAAAGCTGCGCCGGCAGACGCTGGGCATAGCGCTCCATCGCGACGAGTTCGAGCAGACGCATCGCTTCACTGCGGCGCTCCGCCTTGGCGACGCCCCGCATCTTCAGCGAGAAGGCGACGTTGTCGACGCAGGAGAGATGGGGAAACAGCGCATAGCTCTGGAACATCATCGCGGTGCCGCGCTGCGCCGGCGCGAGATCGGTCACGTTGGTGGGCCCGAGGATGATGTCGCCCTCGCTGACCGCCTCATGGCCGGCGATCATCCTGAGAGTCGAGGATTTGCCGCAGCCGGACGGGCCAAGCAGGCAGCAATAGGAGCCCGCCTTGACGCGCAGGTTGATCGCGTCGACCGCGACAGTCGCGCCATATCTCTTGGTGACCTGAACGAGTTCGAGATCAGACCCTGCCACAGCGGCCTCCGCTTTTGGCGGTACGCCTTCAAGGGGCGTGCCAAGCGGGGCGGCGGGTCACAAGGCGCGATATTCGCGCGATCGAGCCGACCGCGTCCGGCGCTGCGTTAAAAATAGGCAAATAGCGAAAAAATGATCGCAAAATAGGCAATTATCATGTTCGGCGAGCAGACGGGTTTGTCCGTCACGCAGCGTCGCGATCGGTATGAGCGGGAACCGACACTGTGTGGACGCGTTCGCCACAGGCCCGTCGCAGTCTCGCGCGATTATGGCGTCCCATTTCGCTGGAGCCGTGCAATGTCCGATCTCGTCGTCATCGTCTATCCGAGCGAGGCTCGCGCCGAGGAGATGCGTCTCAAGATCATCTCGCTGCAGAAGGAATACCTGATCGAGATCGGCGACGCCGCCATCGCGGTGATGCACGAGGACGGCAAGGTGAAGCTCAACCAGCTTCTGAACACCACGGCGCTTGGCGCGGTCTCCGGCTCGTTCTGGGGCCTGCTGCTGGGCTCGATCTTCCTGATGCCGGTGTTCGGCGCGGCGCTTGGCGCGGCTTCGGGCGCGCTCGGCGGCGCATTGACCGACTATGGCGTCAATGACGGCTTCATGAAGGAGCTTTCGGCCAGCCTCCAGCCCGGCAACGCCGCGCTCTTCGTGCTGATCAACAAAATGACCACCGACAAGGTCCTCGAGGCCATCAAGGGCACGGGGGGCGTAGTGCTGAAGACCTCCCTCGACCATACGCAGGAGCAGAAATTGCGCGACGCGCTGGCGGGAACTGCCCCAGCGGCGCAATCAGCGTCGGCTCCCGCTAGCGAGGGTGTAGGCGCTCCTTCTCCGACAGGGTGAGCTTCGTCACTCAGGCACCCTGGTTCCGGGCGCAGCGAAGCGGCGACCGGGAATCCATCGGGTACTCTTATAATGGATTCCGGATCGGCGCGGCTTCGCCGCTTGTCCGGAATGAAGTGGTGTTTGGGAAGAGTGCTGCCGTTCAGTCCCGCAGCAACTCGTTGATGCCGGTCTTCGAGCGAGTCTGCGCATCGACCGTTTTGACGATCACGGCGCAGGAGAGCGAGGGGCCGGGCGTGCCGTCGGGGAACGGCTTGCCTGGCAGCGTGCCGGGCACCACGACCGAATAAGGCGGCACCTTGCCGACATGGACGACGCCGGTGGCGCGGTCGACGATCTTGGTCGAGGCCGAGATGAACACGCCCATCGACAAAACCGAACCCTCGCCGACGATGACGCCCTCGACGACCTCGGAGCGCGCGCCGATGAAGCAGTTGTCTTCGATGATGGTCGGGTTGGCCTGCAGCGGCTCGAGCACGCCGCCGATGCCGACGCCGCCCGACAAATGGACGTTCTTGCCGATCTGGGCGCAGGAGCCGACGGTCGCCCAGGTGTCGACCATGGTGCCTGAGTCGACATAGGCGCCGATGTTGACGAAGGACGGCATCAGCACGACGTTGGGCGCAAGGAACGAGCCCCTGCGCGCAGCGGCCGGCGGCACGACGCGGAAGCCCGCGGCGCGGAAGCGGTTCTCGCCCCAGCCCTCGAACTTGGAGGGCACCTTGTCCCAGAACACAGCCTCGCCGGGGCCGTTGGCGATGATCATGTTGTCGGTCAGGCGAAACGACAGCAGCACAGCCTTCTTGAGCCACTGATGCACGACCCAATCGCCGTCGATTTTCTCGGCGACGCGGGCGGTCCCTGAATCCAGCATCTCGATCGCCTGTTCGACAGCTTCGCGGGTCGCGCCCTTGGTGTTGATCCCGATCTCGGCGCGGGCCTCCCAGGCGGCGTCGATGGTGCGGCTGAGATCGGTGAGGGACATCGGCTTGCTCCGGCAATCATTTGGGCGGCTTTGAAAAGTCGCGGGAGCGATGGCCGATGAGGGCGGCGGCGTCAAGGCGAAGCACGATTGCGCAAGCGCCGCGGCGCGAATGCGGCTATGATGTCGCCGTCATGTCCAACGCGCCGGAGGGGACCATGAGACGGATCGCATTGTGCCTGCTGCTGACCGTGACATTCGATGCCGCACTGGCGCAATCGCGCCCCTCGACCACGACGCAGTCCTGCAGCGCCAGCCATCGGATCGTCGCGACGAGCGGCGCGGTCGTGCTCGGCACGGGCGGCTATACCTACGATCGCTTCGTGCGCGACCGCAGCTTCTGCGAGTTCGACGAGGGCGTAGCCCCGGCCTGGGTGCCGGCCCGCGACACGCCGGCCTGCTTCGTCGGCTATCGCTGCAAGAGCCGCGACCGCTTTCGCTTCGACTGAGCGATTTCAACGCCGCACTGGCGCGATCTGGGCCCGCAGGGCCGCAATCACTTCGTCGAAATCGGCCGGCGCATCGGTCGCGCGCCTGACGATCAGCGCGCCCTGCAGCATGTCGAAAATCAGGCGCGCAGTCTGCTCCGGGCTGGCGGCAAGCCGGAACTCGCCGGTCGCCAGGCCGCGCCTCAGCAGCGCCGCGAGCCAATCGTGATGCATCCGGAAGAACGGATCGACGCAGGCGCGTAAACTTGGCGGCAATGCCGGCATCTCGCCCGCCAGCGCCCCGCACAGGCAAATCAGCCCCGGCATCGCCGCGAGCGCGCGGAAAGGCTCGAAATAGCGCTCCAGCATCGCGTCCGCGCCATCCGCCCCGGCGACGATCTCGTCGAGACTGGCCTGGAAGCGCTGGCTGTAGCGCGCGACCACGGCAGCGCCGAGATCGGCCTTGGTCGGGAAGTGGTGGTGGATGCTGGCCTTCCGGATGCCGAGCGCCAGCGCGATGTCCTGATAGCTGATCGCGCTGTAGCCGCGCGACTGGATCAACCTCTGCGCCACGTCGAGGATTGCCTCGGCCGTGCCGATGGGCGCGGAAGGTTCTGCGGGTGCTTCGTAAGCCATGAGCGTCAGGGCGCGCCCGGGAAGGGCGCGCCGGCCTCTCTCAGATCCAGCGCAGCGAGGCGAGGATCAACGTGACGGTCGCGCCCCAGCCGACGGCGAAGGCGAGCGTCCGTACCACCGGAATCCCGAAGGTGTAGACGATGAAATGCACCAGCCGGGCGAAGAAGTAGACCATTGCAGCGCCACGCGTCGCCGGCGAGGAGACGCCGAGCGTCTGGACCATGAAGATCGCCGGCGCGAACACGACGAAGTTCTCGACGGCGTTGCCATGCGCCTTCATCGCGCGCTTGGCCCAGACGGAGTGAGGACTGCCGGTTTCCGGACCGGTGTCGGTCACGGCGGTCACCATCCCGCGAACGGCCATCCTGTCGAGGATGTAGGGCAACCAGAACAGCGCGGTCATCAGCAGCGTCAATGCCAGCCAGTAGAGTTCGGTGCTCATCGAAAACCTCCCACGATTGATATCCTCTACCTACTAGTTGGTAGAGGATTGAGTCGATGCTCGTCAACCGGCTGCCGGATTGCGCCCGCGGCCGAAATCGTCTGAATGCGGACGACGCCGGCAACGGGAGCCATAGCCATGCGCCTCTGGATCAGGAACCCGCTCGGCATCGTCGCCGATGATGCGTCGGGCGGCGTGGTCGTCGATGGCGCGGTCATCGTCGAGCTGGTGCCGGCCGGCGGCGCGCCGGCGCTGCCTGTGGACGAGGTCTTCGACGCATCGCGCCACGTCGTGCTGCCTGGCCTGATCAACACGCACCACCATTTCTACCAGACGCTGACGCGCGCCCATCCCGCCGCGATCGACCGGGAGCTTTTCCCATGGTTGACGGCGCTCTATCCGCTCTGGGCGAGACTGACGCCCGACGATTTCCGGCTCGCCGTCCGCGTCGCGCTGACGGAACTGCTGCTTTCGGGCTGCACCACGGCAGCCGATCATCACTATCTCTACCCGAAGGGCCTTGAGAGCGCCGTCGACATCGCGGTCGAGGAAGCGCGCGCGCTCGGCATCCGCGCCACCATCTCGCGCGGCTCGATGAACCTGTCGCAAAAGGATGGCGGGTTGCCGCCCGACTCGGTGGTGCAGGACGAGGACACGATCCTCGCCGACAGCGAGCGGGTGCTGAACCTGTTCCATGATCCCGCGCCCGGCAGCATGATCCAGATCGCGCTTGCGCCGTGCTCACCCTTTTCTGCGACGCCCGCGCTGATGGCGAAAAGCGCCGATCTGGCCGCGCGCTTCGATGCCCCCCTGCATACCCATCTCGCCGAGACACAGGACGAGGACGCCTATTGTCTCGAGGTCTACGGCAGGCGCCCGCTCGACCTGCTGGAGGAGACCGGCTGGATGCGGCCGAAAACCTGGCTGGCGCATGGCATCCATTTCTCCTGCGAGGAATGCGAGCGGCTTGGAAAGGCTGGCGTCGGCGTCTGCCATTGCCCGACCTCGAACGGCGTCCTGGCCTCGGGCTTCTGCAGGACGCGCGAGCTGGAGGCGGCCGGTTCGGCCGTGGGCCTTGGCGTCGATGGCTCTGCCAGCAATGACGGCTCCAACCTGATAGAGGAGCTGCGCCACGCTCTATTGGTCAACCGGCTGCATTACCGTAGCGCCAGCGCGGTGACGGCGCGCGACGTCATTCGCTGGGCGACGGAAGGTTCGGCGCGCTGCCTCGGGCGCTCCGACATCGGCAGGGTCGCCGCCGGAATGCAGGCCGATCTCGCGCTTTTTACGCTCGACGAATTGCGCTTTTCGGGCGCGCATGATCCGGTCGCGGCGCTGGTCCTGTGCGGCGCGAACCGGGCCGACCGGGTCATGATCGCAGGCCGCTGGCGCGTCATGGACGGGGCGGTGCCGGGGCTGGACCTTGCCGCATTGAGGTACGCCCATGGTGCGGCCGCCCGGCGCTTTGCCTGAGCGGCGTCCGGAATCTTGACGCATTTGCGGCCTTGGCTGTCGCGCGAGTAGCCGAAGGAGTCGCTGCCATGAGGATCGGACTGGTTGCCGCGCTGGGCCTGGCGGCTTTGGGCAGCGGCTGCGTGACACTCGCCGAAAGACGCGCATTCGATGAGGAGCAATGCCGGGGCTATGGTTTCCGCGCCGGGACGGACGCTTTCGCGCAATGCCTGCAGGAAATCGATCTCGACCGTTCGGCAAGCCGCAGGGCCGTCTGGGCTCAGCCCGTCTATCCGGGTTCCTATCCCGGCTATGGCTTCGGCTACGGCTTCCGGCGCTGGTGACGGCGCTCAGGCGTCGCTTTCCGGAGGCCTGAATTCTCGGAGCTCTGGCAGCTTCGCATGCAGTCGATGCAGGAAATCCGTCAGCTGCGCCCGCTCGTCTGGCGTAAACCCCTCCAGCATCATCGTTTCGCGAGCGGTCGCGACTGCGATCAGTCGATCGTGCAGGGCATAGCCGCTGGCCGTCAGCTCCAGCACCTGCCGGCGTGCGTCGCGGGCGTCGGTGTGCTCGTCGACATGGCCGCCGGCGACCAGCGAGGCGACGCTGCGGCTGACGGCGCCCTTGTCGAGCCCGATGACCTCGCAGATTCGCTGGGCAGGAATGGCCGGCTCGATGGCGAGCTGCGACATCACCCGCCATTCGGTGACGCCGACGCCGAACAGGTCGAGATAGAGCCGCGACGAGGAGCGCGACCAGGTGTTGGAGATTGCGGTCAGGAAATAGGGGACATAGCCGCCGAGATCGAGCACGTCCCGCTCGCGGCTGCTGCCTTTCGTCTTGTGGCGCTTCGTCGAAGGCATCGCGTATCCAGATAATCGGGCCCGGTATCTCACACGCCGTCGCAGGGGCGGGCAAGCGCGCCGCTGGCCATGGCCTTGCATGGCGCAAGCCACCCATACGCCGAAGCTGGTAGTGCTGGCGGCGATGCCGGGCATACTGCACGCCGACATCCGCAAGCGATCACGACCAAGGAAGCCTCCATGTCCAGCCCAGCCTACGACATCGTCATCCGCGGCGGCACGCTCGCGACCGCGACCGATGTGTTTGGGGCCGATCTCGGCATTCGCGGCGAGACGATCGTCGCGATCGGACAGAACCTGCCGGCCGGCGCAAGCGAGATCGATGCCGGCGGCAGGCTCGTGCTGCCCGGCGGCGTCGACACGCATTGCCATATCGAGCAGTTGTCGGGCGGCGGCCTGATGAACGCCGACAGCTTCGAGACCGCGACGCGTTCGGCAGCCTTCGGCGGCACGACGAGTGTGATCTCCTTTGCCGCCCAGCATCGCGGAGCGAGCCTCGCGACCACCGTGAGGGACTACGCGGCGCTGGCGAAAAAGGGCGCGATCATCGACTACGCCTTCCATCTGATGGTGGCGAACCCCGACGAGCAGACCATCGCGACCGACCTGCCGGCGCTGATTGCGGCCGGCCACCGCTCGGTCAAGGTGTTCATGACCTATGACGCGGTGCAGGTCGACGACCAGCAACTGCTGGACGTGATGCTGGCCTCGCGGGCGGCGGGTGCGCTCGTCTGCGTCCATGCCGAGAATCACGGCCTGCTGAAATGGATGAGCGAGCGGCTGATGAAGCGCGGCTACACCGCGCCGAAATACCACGCCGTCAGCCATCCGCGCGCGGCGGAAGTCGAGGCCTTCCACCGGCTGATCGCGTTTTCGGAACTGCTCGACCAGCCGATCTGCATCTTCCACGTCTCGACTGCCGAGGGCGCCGCCGTGATCCGCGAAGCGCGCGGGCGCGGCGTCAAGATCTATGCCGAGACCTGTCCGCATTACCTGCTGATGACGGCCGACGAACTCGACAAGCCGGGCATCGAGGGCGCGAAATGGGTCTGCTCGCCGCCGCAGCGCACGAGTGCTGATCAGGAGGCGCTGTGGCGTGCGCTGGCGCTCGGCGATCTGCAGATCCTGTCCTCGGACCATGCGCCCTATCGCTTCGACGAAACCGGCAAGCTTTCGGCCGGCCCCAACCCCGGCTTCAAGCAGATCGCCAACGGCATGCCGGGGCTGGAGATGCGCCTGCCGGTGCTATTCGATGCGATGGTCTCCAAGGGCCGACTCGGCCTGAAGAAGTTCGTCGAACTGACCGCCACCGCGCCTGCCGCGATCTACGACCTGCCCGGAAAGGGCTCGCTCGCCATCGGCATGGATGCCGACATCGCGATCTGGGACGCCGGGCGCAAGGTCACGCTCGCCGACGATCTGCACGACAACACCGGCTACAATCCGTTTTCGGGCCGCACCATCACCGGCTGGCCGGAGACGGTGCTGCGGCGCGGCGAGGTGGTTGTGAGCGAGGGCGCGCTGAAGGCTGCGCCTGGCACCGGCAGGCTGATGCTGCGCGAGGCGGGCGAGGCGACGAAGCCGACGGGCATGCTCTCGCTGGAATTTGACGAAGACCGCAATTTCGGTGCGAAGTTGTATTGATTGCGTTGAAACAAGCGCCGTCATTCCGGACAAGCCGCGTAGCGGCGCCGATCCGGAATCCATCATCGAGCACGACAGCGCCTTATGATGGATTCCGGGTCTCCGCTGCGCTGCGCCCGGAATGACGGTGCTTGTTCTTCGAGACAGGCGAACCACATCGAGGACCCCATGACCGGCACCATCTTCGTGATCAACCCGAACTCGACCGAAGCGGTCACTGCCGGCATCGACCGCGCGGTCGAGCCGCTGCGCTCGTCCGACGGGCCTGCGATCGAATGCCTGACCCTGGCCGAGGGCCCTCCCGGCATCCAGTCGCAGCGCGACGTCGACGGCGTCATCGGGCCGCTGCTGAAACGCGCTGCAAGCCTTGAGAACGAGGCCGCCGCCTTCGTCGTCGCCTGCTTCAGCGACCCCGGCATGCATGCGCTGCGCGAGCAGAGCAGCCGGCCCGTGCTCGGCATTGCCGAATCGGGCGTGCTGCAGGCGCTGACGCTGGGCCAGCGCTTCGGCGTCATCGCGATCCTGCCGACCTCGATCTCGCGCCATCTGCGCTATTTCGGGGCCATGGGCGTGATGGCGCGCTTTGCCGGCGATCTCTCGATCGGCATGGGCGTGACGGAACTCTCCGATGACGAGAAGACGTTGACGCGGATGACCGCGACGGGCAGGACGCTGCGCGACAGCCATCATGCCGACGTCATCGTCATGGGCTGCGCCGGCATGGC
The DNA here is from genome assembly GCF_056405115.1 of Allobosea sp. P2_A10. Lineage (NCBI taxonomy): Bacteria > Pseudomonadati > Pseudomonadota > Alphaproteobacteria > Hyphomicrobiales > Alloboseaceae > Allobosea > Allobosea sp. P2_A10. Next base: position 83,789 of record NZ_JBFUCS010000008.1, read on the forward strand.
GCGCTTCCGCAGGCCGCTCGAAGAGGCGCTCGGCGTACCCGTCGTCGAGCCGACGCAGGCCGCGACCGCGATGGCAGTCGGGCGTGTGCGGCTGGCGGCGGCCTGACAGCGGAAAGCGCGCCCTCCGGAAACGATACGCATGGCGAGGCGGCCTGGCCTGCGGGCGCAGGCCGGGAGATTTGAATGCGCAAGATCCTGATCATCGGCATCGGCGCCGGCAATCCCGACCATGTCACGGTGCAGGCGATCAAGGCGCTCAACCGGGCCGATGTCTTTTTCATTCCGGACAAGGGAGCAGACAAGGCGGCCTTGCGGCAGTTGCGGACGGAAATCTGCGAGCGCTTCATCGAGGGCTCGGACTACCGGATGGTCGAGGTCAGGCACCCCCAGCGCGCCGCCGCCGGAAGCGACTATCGCGGCAGCGTCGACGACTGGCACGCGCGGCTCGCCGACAATTACGAACGGCTTTTCCGCGAGGAACTGGGTGAGGACGGATGCGGCGCCTTTCTCGTCTGGGGCGATCCGGCCTTGTACGACAGCACGCTGCGGATCGTCGAACAGATCCGTGCCCGAGGATTCGAACTCGAATACGATATCATTCCCGGCATCAGCAGCGTGCAGGCGCTCGCGGCGCAGCACCGCATCGCGCTCAACCGGATCGGCGAACCCGTGCTGATCACCACCGGGCGCAGGCTCGCCGAGGATTTTCCTGGCAGCCGCGACGCCATCGTCGTCATGCTTGACGGCGAGCAGGCGTTCACACGCATTCCCTCCGAGGGCGTCGAGATCTACTGGGGCGCCTATCTCGGCACGAAGGACGAAATCCTCGTCTCCGGCAAACTCCCGGAGGTCGCGGCCGAGATCGAGCGCGTCCGGCGGCAGGCCCGCGAGGAAAAGGGCTGGATCATGGATACCTATCTGCTGCGTAAGAGCGGCGATCGTTGATCGATGCATGATGCCGCCGGGACCGAAGAAAGCTGAACGCATGTACGACGTGATCGTGGTTGGAGCCGGCTCGGCTGGAGCTCCGTTGGCTGCGCGGCTTTCGGAGAATCCAGACTGCCGCGTCTTGCTGCTCGAGGCCGGCCGGGATTGGCGCGCCGCCGATGCGCCTCACGCGCTGCGCAGCGCCAACATCATTCCGTTCATGCATGATCCCGCGCACCAGGCCCAGTGGCAGTGGCCGGAACTGATGACGCGCCGCACGGCTGCGCAGGCGCCGCGTTTCTACTGGCGGGGGAGGGCCCTTGGCGGCTCTTCGACGGTGAACGCCCAGATCGCCATCCGGGGTGTGGCGGAGGCGTTCGATTCCTGGGAGGAGCATGGCTGCGAGGGCTGGTCCGCGGACGATGTCATGCCAATCTTCGATGCGATCGAGGGCGATCCCGAGGCGGGCAGCGAGGGGCCGCTGCCCGTGTATCGGGCTCCCGAGGCGAACTGGGGACATGTCGATCTCGCCTTCCGCGATGCGGCGCTGGCGGCTGGCTATCCAAGGCTCGGCAATATCAATGCCCGGCATGGCGAGGGCGTCGCGACCAACGCGATCAACTCGCTTGATGGCGTCCGTGTTTCCACCAACGACGCCTACCTTGAGCCGGTGCGACGCCGCACGAACCTTGAGATTCGCGGCGATGCGATGGTCGATCGCATCCTGTTCTCGGGCCATCGCGCCCGCGCCGTCCGCGTGCGCTTCGCCGGCGAGGACTGGACGGAGATCGAAGGCCGCGAGATCGTACTGTGCGCCGGCGCGATCCACAGCCCGACGATTCTGATGCGCTCGGGCATCGGCCCGGCCGCGCAATTGACCGCCCTGGGCATTCCCGTGCTGCGCGACCAGCCTTCGGTCGGGCGTAACCTGATGGACCACCCGGTCCTGCGCATCAGCCTGGCGCTGAAGCCGGAGTTTGTGGCGCGCGATCCCGATGCGCGCCACACCAACTGCTGCCTCACCTACAGCAGCGGCCTCGGCGGAGGCGGCCGGCGCGATATGATCATGGTCTCCTACAACCACCGCGGCTTCACCGGCGCTCTGCCGGGGCCGGGCGGGGCGGTGGGCGTGTCGCTCTACGATGCGTTCTCTCGCGGCGAGCTGCGCCTGAGCTCGGCTGCGCCCGACGCCAATCCCATCGTCGACGAGAACATGCTGGCCGACCCACGCGACCGGCTGCGCATGCGCGATGCGGTGCGCCGGCTGGCCGCTCTTGCCGGCGAGCCGGCGTTGCGCGCCGTGTCGGACGATATCCGTTTCTGCGAGACGCCACTGACACCGGCCGAGGCTGCGGCGCTGCCGGAGGCCGAGCTCGACGCGTTGATGCTGCAGGAGGCCAGCGACATCCAGCACGCCGCCGGCACCTGCCATATGAGCGCCTATGACGATCCGCGCGGCGTGGTCGATCCCGACTTGCGGGTGCGTGGCGTCGATGGCCTGAGGGTCGCCGATGCCTCGATCATGCCGACGGATTGCCGGGCCAACCTGCATTTCACCTGCGTCATGATCGGCGAAGCCCTGGCGCGGAGGATGCGCTCCTAGCGTTTTCGATTCCGCCGATGCTTCAGCCGCAACGTTGGCGACGCTGGGGCGACAGCCGAACAGCCGGCATGTGGGCTCCGTCAGTAGCGTTGCCGACCAGATGACGCCTGACGCCTCTCGGTTTGGCCGCTGTTTTGCGTAAGGATAGAATCATTGGCCGGTGGCCGGACTGATAGACGCTGGCGTTGGACATGACGAGAATGGCCTATGACGTAATCATCGTCGGGATCGGGGGCATGGGAAGCGCCGCCGCCTGGCACCTGGCCAGGCGTGGCGCGAAGGTCCTGGGCCTCGAACGCTTCGATATTCCCCACAATATGGGCTCGTCGCACGGCATCAGCCGGATCATCCGCATGCCCTATTACGAGGACCCCGACTATGTGCCGCTGCTGCGGCGGGCCTATGAACTCTGGGGCGAGATCGAGCGCGCGACGGGTGAGGAACTGCTGGTGATCACCGGCTCGATCGATGCCGGCCCGGAGGATGACGAGCTTTTCCAGGGCGCGTTGAACTCGGCCCGCCTGCATGATCTGCTCCATGAGGTTCTGACCGGCGACGAGATCAACGCGCGCTATCCGGGCTATCGCCTGCCGTCGTCGCATCGCGCCGTGTTCCAGGAGCGCGGCGGGCTGATCGCCAGCGAGCGGGCGATCGTCGCGCATGTTCGCGCCGCTCAGGCCCATGGCGCGGAGATCCATGCCCGCGAGGCCGTGCTGGGCTGGGAGGCGAAGCCGGGCGATGACGGCGTCGTCGTGACGACCAGCCATGGCCGCTACGAGGCGGCGCGGCTGGTGCTGGCGGCCGGCGCCTGGATCGGCGATCTCGAACCCTCGCTGCGCAGCCTCGCGATCCCTGAGCGACAGGTGTTGGCGTGGCTGCAGCCGCATCGGCCGGAACTGTTCGCGCTCGATCGTTTCCCGGTCTTCAACCTGCAGGTCGAGGAAGGCCGCTATTACGGCTTTCCGATCTACGAGGTGCCGGGCTTCAAGTTCGGGCGCTATCATCATCGCGGCGAGACCAGCCGGGCCGACGACGTCAGGCGCGAGCCCGATGCGCAGGATGAACGGCTGCTCAGGCAGTTCAGCCAGCGCTATTTCCCCGATGGCAGCGGGGCAACGATGGCGCTGCGCAGTTGCATGTTCACCAACACGCCCGACGAGCATTTCATCCTCGATCGACACCCCGCCCATGAGCAGGTCGTGCTGGTCTCGCCCTGTTCGGGGCATGGCTACAAGTTCTGCAGCGTGATCGGGGAGATCGTCGCCGACCTCGCCAGCGGCGACGGCACGACACGGCACGATATCGGCTTCCTCGGCCTGTCGCGCGCGGCTCTGGCGGCCAGCCATGCGTGATGACTTCGAGTCGGCGCCGGCCCTGGCGCGTGTTGCCGGGGCGTTGGCAAGTCCCGGCCTGCGGCTGGGCATCGACATCGGCGGAACCTTCACCGACTTCGCGCTGGTGGATGCCGAAGGCCGGCGCGTCGGCGTCCACAAGCGGCTGACGACGCCGCGCGATCCCTCTCAGGCCGTTCTGGAAGGCTCGATCGCGATTTGCGCGGAGGCCGGCTGTGCGCTGTCGGATCTCGTCGAGATCGTCCACGGCACGACCCTCGTGACCAACGCCCTGATCGAGCGTCGCGGCGACCGCACGGGCATGCTCGTGACGCAAGGCTTCCGGGACCTCTTCGATATCGGGCGCGAGCAGCGCTACGACCTGTTCGACCTCAGGCTTCGCTATGCCGAGCCGATCGTCGAGCGCAGCCTGCGGGCCGAAATCCCCGAACGCCTGAAGCATGATGGCGGCGTGCTGCTCGCGCTGGACGAGGCGGCCGTGGCCGCGCAGACGCGCCGGCTCGTCGAGGAGGAGAAGATCGAGGCGCTGGCGATCTGCTTTCTTCACGCCCATGTCGACGATGCCCATGAGCGCCGGGCCCACGCCATCGCCAGGGCGCTGTATCCCGACCTCCACATCAGCCGTTCGGCCGATGTCTTTCCTTATCCGCGCGAATTCGAGCGCTGGACCACGACCTGCGCCAACGCCTATTCACAGCCGCTGGTCGATCGCTATCTCTCCCGTCTGGAAACAGGGCTCGCGGAAGGCGGTTTCCGGGGACGCCTGTGGATCATGGCGTCGAGCGGCGGCCTGATGGGTCTCGACATGGCCAGGCGCTATCCGGTGAAGCTGCTGGAATCGGGTCCCGCTGCCGGCGTACTGGTCGCGGCGCGGATCGGCACAGTGGTGACCGGCGGCGACCTGTTGTCCTTCGATCTCGGCGGCACGACCGCCAAGGGCGCGCTCGTCCGCAAGGGCCGGCCCTTCCGGGCCTATGCCTTCGAGGCGGCCCATGCCTATGAATATCGCAGCGGCAGCGGGCTTCCGTTGCAGATCCCCGTCCTCGACATGACCGAGATCGGAACGGGCGGCGGCAGCCTCGTCGGCCTTGATACGCTCGGCCGGCTCAGGGTAGGGCCACGCAGCGCCGGAGCCGAACCCGGCCCGGTCTCCTATGGCCGCGGCGGTACCGTCGCGACCCTGACCGACGCCAATCTCCTGCTCGGATACCTCCATCCAGCGAGTTTCCTCGGCGGCACGATGTCGCTCGATCTCGACGCGGCCCGTCACGCCTATCGTGAGCAGATCGGCGAGCCGCTGGGCGTCGATGCGCCGCGCGCCGCCTGGGGCGCGCATGACATGGCCAATGAGAACATCGCGCGCGCCTTTCGCATGCACGCTACCGAGCGCGGCTTCGACTATCGTGGCTGCGCGATGGTCGCCTTCGGCGGCGGCGGCCCACTCCACGCGGCGCGGATCGCCCGCAAGCTGCGCGTCCCCCGCGTGATCTTTCCGCGCGGAGCCGGCGTGATGTCGGCTTTCGGAATGCTGTCGGCGGCCCAGGCCTTCGAGACGGTTCGCGCTTTCCGCCGCGGTCTCGATGCGGTGGCGGAAAGCGAGCTGAGGACGCTGCTGACAGAGCTCGATGCCGAGGCCGCGGCACCGCTTGGCGCATCCGGCGCCCTGCAATGGCATCGGCGCTTTGACATGCGCTATCGCGGTCAGCACTACGATATCGAAGTCGAGCTTCCCGATGGCGCTGACGATCTGCGTGAGGCGCTGCGGACGTGCTTCACGCAGCGCTATCTCGAGATATTCCACACCAATCTGGCCGAGCCGATCGAGATCGTCGGCTGCAAGGTCGAAGCCAGCGCTGCGGCGCCACGGCATTTCTCGACCAGCCCCGCCGCCGAGGACGAGGACGGCAACGAGGCGAGGATCGGCCACCGACAGGCCTACTTCCCGGCGGCCGGCGGTCTGGTCGACTGCCCCGTCCATACCCGCTCGCGATTGCGGGCGGGCATGGTCGTGGCGGGGCCAGCCCTTATCGAGGAACCGGAATCGACGACGCTGCTCGACGCCGGCGATCGCGCCACGGTGCATGACGATATGAGCCTCGTTGCGGAGATCGCGACCCTATGACGACGACTGCAGCGAAGGCACGGCGCATCCTCGATCCGATCGACCTCGCCATCGCCTGGGACAGGTTGATCTCGATCACCGACGAGGGCGCGGCGGCGCTGATCCGCACCTCTTTCTCGATGCTGGTGCGGGAGGGCTTCGACCTCTCTGTGATGATCTTCGACACGCGTGGCCGGCTGATCGCGCAGAGCCGCAAATGCATCCCGGTGTTCATTGGCACGGCCCCCGTCACCATCGCGCACATGCTGGCGAAATTCCCGCCGGACAAGCTGGCCCCCGGCGACGTCGTGGCCTCGAACGACCCCGTCATCGGGACCGGTCACATGTTCGATCTCGCCTTGATGAAGCCGATCTTCCGGAGCGGGCGCATCGTCGCCTATGCCATGAGCATCACGCATCTGCCCGATATCGGTGGAATGGGCTTCTCGGCCGCAGCGACCGAAATCTATCATGAGGGCCTGCGACTGCCGATCTGGAAGCTGTTCGCGGCGGGCAAGCGGGATGAAACGCTGATCGAGCTTCTCAAGCTCAATGTGCGCGTTCCCGAGCAGGTGCTGGGTGATATCATGGCGAGCGTCAGCTGCCTCGAGGTCGTCGACCGGCAGCTCCTGGAGTTCTTGTCGGAGGCTGGGCTTGCCGATGTCGACGAGGTCTCGGCATCCATTGTCGACCAGACCGAGGCCGCCGTCTGAGCGGCGCTGATCGAGATTCCTGACGGCATCTACTGCAACGAGGTCGAGGTCGAGGCCTTCTGAGATGTCAGGCGGCTTGTCTGCAGGATCGACAAGCGCGGCGGCGAGGTGGCGATCGATTTCGCCGGCACCGGCTCTTGCGTCGCCGCCGGCATCAACGTGCCGATGCCCTATACGCGCTCGATGGCGCTCTACACGCTGAAATGCATCACGGCGCCCAGGCTGCCCAACAATGACGGCGCGACCGTGCCGATCTCCATCAGCGCGCCCGTGGGCTGCCTGCTCAACGCCGTGCCGCCGGCCCCGTCCGCCGGGCGGCACGTGATCGGCCACTTCATCCCGCCGCTGATCTTCGGCGCGCTCGCCGGTGTCGTGCCCGACCGCGTCATGGCCGGCAGCGGGCTGATCGACTTCATCACCCTGCAGGGCCGCCGGCCCGATGGCTCGGGCATGACCACGACCTTCTGCGCGGCGGGCGGATTCGGCGCGCTGAGCGATCTCGACGGCCAGCCGACGACGCCGGGCTCCTCGAATATGGGCGGCATGTCGGCTGAGCTGTTCGAGCCCGAGAGCGGGCTCGTCGTCGAGCGCAAGATCTTGCGGCCGGATTCGGGCGGCGCCGGCGCCTGGCGTGGCGGGCCCGGCCAGGAGATCGTGCTGCGCAATGACAGCGGCTTTCCGGTCAGCGTCTTCTCGATGGCCAACCGCACCCAGTTCCCGGCGCAGGGCTTCGCTGGCGGACAGCCCGGTGCTTGCCGCGAGCATCTGGTCAATGGCGAGACGATCTCGCCGCAAGGAAGGCATGAGCTCGCGCCCGGCGACCGCCTCACGCTGCGCGAGGCCGGCGGCGCCGGCTTTGGCCACCCGCAGGAGCGGCCAGCGAGCAGGATCGAGGATGATTTGCGCCGCGGCTACGTGACGCCTGAAGGCGTTTTGCTGGCCTACGGGGCTGGCCGAGCCTCGACGGAACAGTAGGGTTGAGCTTGCCGAGCGGACGTCCGCGGTGATTTTGCAGGACTGTGACGGCCCAGGAGCGCCGCCTGTGTTGAAAAACGCGGCGTTGCTGCCGCCGTGAAGTTCTGATCCAGCCAGCCTCGGATGGATGGCGCTCGATGATGGCTCCATCACGCTTCGCAGTGAGGATAGGAGCGAGCCAGGGATGCTCCGTTCTGATCCCATCAACAAATCGATTGCGAAGCAGTCTGGCCTGCTGCCGGTTTGGTGGATACGGAGCCTGGGTTCCGTGAAGCCAGAGGTGTCCCGCAGACATATCGGCAATTGCACTGCCTGGAAGCGGACATCTGCAACGACCGCAATGGGCCAACTGGCGACATATAGCGCCACCGCTGCGGGCTACTTCGGTTCTCGCCGGCAACCGAAGTGGACGGTGCCGGCACCAGTTCTCTTGAATTTCGGCTCAACGAGAGAGACCGGCCCCGGCGCTAACGCCCGGAAACTCCGCCGATTTCGACGTAGCCTTCTGCATATGTATAAGGTTGAGAACTTGCTGGCGGACAGGGAGGGATTCGAACCCTCGATACGGTTTCCCGTATACACACTTTCCAGGCGTGCGCCTTCAACCACTCGGCCACCTGTCCGGCGCGCTGCTTATGACCGCCGGGCCGGCGACTTTCAAGGGCCGATCCGCCGCCTTTGCACATTCGCCTGATGCGAACCGCCGATGCGGTTGCAAAGCGCCGGTGCAAGGGGCACATCGGAGGCGGTTGCGAAGGCGCGGCCAGCGGCCGCCGGGCGGCGTCGAGAGGGTCTTGATGGTGCGGTTCCTGCTGCGGTTCGTCGGCTATGTGCTGGTCGCGGCCGGTTTCGTTACGCTGGTGATCGACGGCGCGCGCTCGATCGCCAACACTGCCCTGCAATTCACGGCGCTGGGCGAGACGCTCGCCTTGCTGCTGCGCGAGCGCTACCAGCTGCTGCAGCCGATGCTGGTCCAGATCCATCCGCTGCTCTGGGATCCTGCGATGCTGCATCTGATCCGCGCGCCGACGGCGCTTGTAGCGCTCGTCCTCGGCTTCCTGCTGCTGAGGCTCGGCCAGCGGCCGCCGCGGCAGATCGGCATCGTCACGCGACGGTGAAAGGATGTGCACGGGCGCAAGCCTGTGCGAACGCGCTTTCGATGCTTATCTTGGCGACACGAAAGTCAGCGATGGAGCCGATCATGTTCTTCCTGCGCAAGAAGGCAGCCCTGCCGCAAGCCGAAGAGGCCCTGCCCGGCCGGGCTGCGCCGATTCCGACTGCCGAGCGGCATTTTCTCAGCAAGCGGCCTTTGCAGGGCCCCTATCCGGAGGGGCTGGAGACGGCTGTCTTCGGACTTGGCTGCTTCTGGGGCGCGGAGCGCAAGTTCTGGCAGCTCCAGGACGGCATCTGGATCACGGCGGTCGGCTATGCGGCGGGCTACACGCCAAACCCGACCTATGAGGAGGTCTGCTCCGGCATGACCGGCCATAACGAGGTCGTGCTGGTGGTGTTCGACCCGGCTGTCGTGTCGTATGAGACGCTGCTCAAGACCTTCTGGGAGAACCACGACCCGACCCAGGGAATGCGTTCGGGCAACGATGTCGGCACGCAGTATCGCTCCGGCATCTACGTTCAGAACGCGGATCAGCGCGCCGCGGCCGAGCGCTCGCGGACTGACTACCAGCAGGCGCTGTTGGCGCGCGGCTATGGGCCGATCACGACAGAGATCGTCGACGCGCCGACCTTCTATTTCGCCGAGGACTACCATCAGCAGTATCTCGCCAAGAATCCGGCCGGTTATTGCGGGCTCGGCGGCACCGGCGTTTCCTGTCAGATCGGCGTGGGCGTCGACGCCTGACGTCGAAAGTGTTGCGAATGGGTGGAAGGCCCCGCCGGCTCGGCCAGCGGGGCCTTTTGCTTGCGGCTGCCTGCGGCGTCGTGGCAGAGACGGAGCTGGCGACGGCAGGGCGTTGGCGATGAACGAGCATGACGGCAAGGCGGAAGCGGCAGGCGATTTTGTGCCCTCGGCCCCCGAGCGCGTGCTGGAGACTTTCCTCTCGGCCAGTCGCTGGCTGCTGGCGCCGTTCTACGTCCTGCTCGTCGTGGCGTTGGCTGGGCTCCTGCTGAAGGCGCTCCAGGAAGCCTGGCACTTCATCAGTCACGTCTTCTCGGCGACCGAATCGGACGTTATCCTCGGCGTGCTCGCGCTGATCGACCTGACCTTCACCGGGTCGCTGATCGTGATCGTGATCTTCTCCGGCTATGAGAATTTCGTCTCGAAGATCGACCCGAAGGCGCATCGCGACTGGCCGGAATGGATGTCGCAGATCGATTTCTCCGGCCTGAAGCTCAAGCTGATCTCCTCGATCGTCGCGATCTCGGCGATCCAGGTGCTGAAGGCCTTCATGAACGTAAAGGGCACCAGCGACCGCGACCTGATGTGGCTCGTGGCGATCCATATCGTCTTCGTCGCCTCGGGTTTGCTGATGGCCTGACCGACCGGATCTCGGGCGAGGGCAAGGGCGGGCACTGAGATCGGGGGCGGCGGCTTGAATTCGGTGACCGAAACGGTCCAACCTGCGTCATCGGAGCGGCCCGAGGGGCCAGGGAGAGCAAGATGACGAACACGATTTCCAGGCGCCGGGCCATTGCGATGCTCGGTGTCGGCAGCGCCGCGCTCGCAGCGGGCCGCGCCTTTGCCCAGGCTCCGGCCTTCTTCCGCATCGGCACCGGCGGCACGGCGGGCACCTATTACCCGATCGGCGGGTTGATCGCGAACGCGATTTCGTCGCCGCCGCAACTGGTTTCGACCGCTGTGGCCAGCAACGGCTCGGTCGCCAACGTCAACGCCATCGTCGGCGGCGCGGCAGAGTCGGGCTTCGTCCAGGCCGACGTCGCCTTCTGGGCCTATTCCGGCACCGGCGTCTATGAGGGCAAGCCGAAGGTCGAGGAGCTGCGCTCGATCGCCAACCTCTATCCCGAGAGCGTCCATCTCGTGGTGCGCAAGGCCTCGAATGTGAAGGGCATCGCCGATCTCAAGGGCAAGAAGGTCTCGCTCGACGAGCCGGGTTCCGGCACGCTGCTCAACGCCAAGGCGATCCTGGCGGCCTTCGGCATCGGTGAGAAGGAAATCAGCGCCGAATACCTCAAGCCCAACCAGGCGGCCGAGAAGATGAAGGACGGCTCTGTCGACGCCTTCTTCTTCACCGGCGGCTTCCCGGCGGCTGCGATCTCGGAACTGGCCTCGACCGGCTCGGGAATCGACATCCTGCCGATCACCGGCGCGGAAGCCGATAAGCTCGCCAAGGCCTTCCCCTTCTTTGCAGCCGACGAGATTCCAGCCGGCACCTACAAGGATGTCGGCGCGGTCAAGACCGTCGCGGTTGGCGCCCATTGGGTGACCTCGGCGAAGATATCGGCCGACACCGTCTATGCCGTGACCAAGGCTCTATGGAGCGACAAGACCCGCGTTGCGCTCGATGCCGGCCACGCCAAGGGCAAGTCGATCCAGAAGGCGACCGCGCTCTCGGGCCTGCTTGGCGTGCCGCTGCATCCCGGCGCGGAGAAGTTCTACAAGGAAGCGGGCCTGCTGAAGTAAAGCCCCTCCCGCCCGATCGCGCCGTCATTCCGGACAAGCCGCGAAGCGGCGCCGATCCGGAATCCATCGTCAAGCATCATGCCCTTTGATGGATTCCGGGTCTCCGCTTCGTTGCGCCCGGAATGACGGCGCGCTTTTCGTCTGACGTGTCGCGATGCAGTTCCCGCATCCTCTGGCGAGCTCTCCCATATGACCGCGCAACCCTCCGTCGCCGAACTCGCCAGGCTCGAGGAAGAACTCGATCCCGAGATGCAGTTCCGCAAGGTGCCGCCGCGCACGGCCCTGATCGTCGGCGGCTTGCTGCTCGCGCTGTCGGGCTTCCATTATTACACCGCAGGTTTTGGGCTGCTGCGCGAGACGACGCATCGCGGCATCCATCTCGCCTTCGTGCTCGGCCTGATCTTCCTCGTCTTCGCCGGTCGCAAGAGCGAGGCGCAGACGGTCTTCGCCTCAACCGCGCTGAGGCCCGGCGGCGTGCCGCTTTATGACTGGCTCTGCGCCGTCGCGGTTGCGGTCGCCAGCCTCTATGTGCCCTGGATCTTCGAAGATCTGGTCTTCAGGGTGGGCAATCCCTCGCCGCTCGACGTGGTGATGGGTTCGATCGCCATCATCCTGATGATCGAGGCGACGCGGCGCGCCATCGGCTGGGGCCTGCCACTGATCGCGCTGTTCTCGATGATCTACGCCATCTTCGGAAACTGGTTTCCCGGCATCTTCCTGCACCCGGGCGCGACCTGGTCGACGCTGGTCAACCATCTCTATCTGACCAGCCAGGGCGTCTACGGCGTGGCGCTGGGCGTCGTCGCGACCTATGTCTTCCATTTCGTGCTGTTTGGCGTGCTCGCGACCCGCGTCGGACTCGGGCGGCTCTTCCTTGGCGTGGCGGCTTCCGTGGCCGGACGCTTCGCGGGCGGCCCCGCCAAGATCTCGATCTTCGGCTCGGCGCTGTTTGGGATGATCTCCGGCTCCTCGGTCGCCAACACCGTCACGGTCGGTTCGCTGACGATCCCGATGATGATCCGGCTCGGCTACCAGCGCCATTTTGCGGCGGCGGTGGAATCGACAGCCGCGACCGGCGGCCAGATCACCCCGCCGATCATGGGCGCGGCGGCTTTCCTGATGGTCGAGTTCCTCAACCTGCCTTATGCGACCATCGTCATCGCCGCGATCATCCCCGCCTTCATGCATTTCTACGGCGTGCTGATGCAGGTGCACTTCGAGGCCAGGCGCACCGGCATGCGCGGCCTGACCGATGACGAGATCCCGAAACTGCGCAAGGTCTTTGCCGAGGACTGGCCCACGCTTGCGCCGCTCTTTGCCCTTCTCGTGATCCTGTTCACCGGCTACACGCCCTATCTCGCCGCCTTCTGGGGCATTACCGCCTGCCTGCTGATCGGGCTCGCGCGCTGGCGCGGACCGTCCGCGCTCGTCTTCTCGGTGGCGATCGGTCTTGCCGCGCCGACCGAGTTCCTGCGCGTGCCCGGCGTCAACCTCGCCTTCACGCTCGCCTGCTTCGCCGTGATGGCCCATGGCGTGCTCGGTAGCGCCGAAGCCGGCAGGCGTATGTTCCTGGAGATGATCGACGCCTTCGTTCTGGGCGCGAAATACGCCATCGGCGTCGGCGCGGCGGCGGCCACCGTCGGCATCATCGTCGGCGTGGTGACGCTGACCGGCGTCGGCTTCAAGATCTCCTGGATCGTGACCTCGCTTGCCGACCAGTGGGCGCATGGCGTGCTCGGCCTGCTGCCGATCCTGCCCTTCGACCTGAAGGCGGCGACGCTGTTCTTCACGCTGCTGCTGACCGCGATCGTCTGCATCCTGCTCGGCTGCGGCGTGCCGACGACGGCGACTTACATCATCATGGTGACGGTTGCAGCCCCCGCGCTCGGCATGCTCGGCGTCGCGCCGCTCGTGGCGCATTTCTTCGTATTCTACTACGGCGTGCTCGCCGATATCACGCCGCCGGTCGCGATCGCGGCCTATGCCGGAGCGAGCATGGCCGGCGCGGACCCGTTCAGGACCGGCAACACCGCTTTCCGGCTGGCGCTCGGCAAGGTCCTGGTGCCCTTCGTCTTCGTGTTCTCGCCTTCGTGCTGATCATGGCGCCGAATTTCAGCTGGACCGAACTCATCGGCTCGACGGCGGCCTGCATCACCAGCATCACCTTCCTTTCCGCTGCATTCGCCGGCTGGTTCCTGGCGCCGCTTGCGCTGTGGGAGCGTTTCGCTATCGCGCTCGCGGCGTTGCCCATGATCGTGGCGACGCCGGTGAGCGTGCTGGCGGGGCTCGTCATCGCCGCTCCGGTGCTGCTGCGCCAGTTCGTGGCGCGGAAAGCTGCGCTCGAGCCAGCCTGAGGTTCCCGATCTGTTCTTGCAACCTGTGCGCGCTTCCGCTAGCGTCACCCTGACGAAACAGGGTGGCGCAGATGGTGACGCGGGTCGCGACGGTTGCGTTCGAGGGTATCGAGGCGCGCGCTGTCGATGTGCAGGTGCAGGTCACGCCGGGCGGCGTCGCCTTCATCCTAGTCGGCCTGCCCGACAAGGCGGTCGCCGAGAGCCGCGAGCGCGTCAGGGCGGCGCTGATCGCCTCGGGGCTGGCGCTGCCGGCCAAGCGCATCACGGTCAACCTCGCCCCGGCCGACCTGCCCAAGGAAGGCAGCCACTACGATCTGCCGATCGCGCTCGCCGTGATGGCGGCGATCGGCGCGATCCCCGCTGATGCGCTCGCCGGCTACACGGTGCTGGGCGAACTTGCGCTCGACGGCTCGATCACGGCGGTCGCGGGCGTGCTGCCGGCCGCGATCGCCGCCTATGGCCGGGGCCAGGGCCTGATCTGTCCGCACGCCTCGGGGCCCGAGGCGGCCTGGGCGGCGGCCGACATCGACATCCTTGCGCCCCGCTCGCTGATCCAGCTCGCCAACCATTTCAAGGGCACACAGGTGATGGCGCGGCCCGAGCCGGCGGTGGCGCGCCAATCGGGCCCCTTGCCCGATCTCGCCGACATCAAGGGCCAGGAAAGCGCCAAGCGCGTACTCGAGATCGCGGCGGCCGGCGGCCATAATCTGCTGATGTTGTAAGCAGTTTCGGACATTGAGGCGCGCTTCAGCCGCACCGGACGCCTCACGTTATGCCGGCCCAACTTCCTCCTGAAGGGGTGCCGTATACGCCATCCACTGAAATCTCACCTGGCCACCAACAGGCGGGAAACCCGCTGTTAACGGGCGTGTCCACCGTCCGGTTGCCGAGGCCCAACGAATCGAGAACGCTCTCGAATGCGCCCGAAGCCATTCCGCCGGGATTGGCAGGCAGCAGGAGAGAGCCACCATGAATATCCACCACCACAGCCAGGCCGGGAGCGTCCGGCCGGCCACGATCGGCGCCAAGCCGCAGCCGGCCGACTTGGAGGTCAAGCAGCGCTCCATTGCCAACGCCGCCGGCTACTACCAGGGCTACCGTCCTTTGACCGACGCCGGCTGCGATTGGATCAAGAAGCGTATCGATGTGGGTCACGGGGCCTTCTGGTAAAATGACACTTGCTGGATCAACGAGAACGGCCCTGATGGCCGTGCGGAATTCCGGCTTTCCTATAACGCCTGGCAGGACGGCGTCAGGGCTTCTCCGGCGATGCGCCCTATCCGAGCACCGAGGTGAACGGCGTCAAACTCACCGAAATCGAGCGCACCCGCTCCGATCGGCAGTGATAGCGGCCAGCAATCGGGTAGCAGATAACGGGTAGCGATACCCGATTCCCGCTACCACGCGATGTGTACTTCTTCGTCCTCGGCGTTCCCGCGCGCACTTCCGAAAACCCCCAATCCTGCCGGAATCCCCGCGAATCGCTACAATCCGAGCACGGAATGGCCCGCTCCCCGATCGTGGCCTCCGCCCGCGGAGGTATCCGCTACCCTTCCCCGACGCCGAGGAATGGGTGCGGTCTTGTCTCAGGCCGGTGGTTCCACAACCAGGTTCAYGCCCCGCCGACGTCGAATACCGAAGGTTCTCCAGTTCCAGCGGCCTGCGCCCCCTGACCTACGCGGGGGAGCTCTGGATCAGGCGGCGGATCGAGGCCGGTCATCCGCCGAGTTGGGGCGATGGCGCTTGCTGGATCGGCAATTACGCCGACGACCGCGATTGCCTAGACGCGTGGAGCGAGGGAGTCCGGGTCTTCGCCGGCAAGCTTCCCTAAATGACTGGGCCCGGCGGGCAGGACAGCCTGTCCGACATTGACCGGCAGCGCTCCGACCAACCTGCCGTCACGTACTAAGATAACAGTTGGGAAGCGATACCCGTTTCCCGCTACCCGGCCGCCCTCAGCAAGTAGACGCCGTCCTTTTTGTCCAACTTCTTGCGCAGCACGCGCTCGTCGAGCCGCTTCGCGATTTTGGCGGGGTGAAGATCCTCGCCCAAATCGACAGCCTCGGCCTTCAGTGGTTCGGACAGCCGAACGAGGATCTCGTCGCGCGTCATGCCGTTCCCGACGACCTCGGGTAGCGCCAGCAGTTCCCGGACCTCCTCTACCACTTTGTCCCAGAACTCACGTGCCTTAGAGCGTGCTTCGGCCCTGAGGATGTCGGCGGCTTCGCCGACCGCTCGCACGCCCTTCAACTTGCGCCGAAGACCCTTGATCTGCTCACGGGCTGTCGCGAGCTCGAACCGCAGCCTCTCCGCTTCCTGCGCGAAGGCCTCGATGCGAGCCTCGGACGCGTCGGCGGCCGCCAAGGCTTCATCGCGAAGCTTCTGGTCGTGGAGGCGCATGCCCTCAAACCGTTCGCGGTCGTGCTCGAACTTGCGGGTGGCTTCGCGAAGCGTGCTTTCCCAGACCGCCTTGCCAAAGTCGACGAGTCGCGTCTGAAGGCCCTCGGGAAGCTGGGCGAGCTCAAGCCGGGGCTGGTAGCAGCGCTCCTCCTTCCATTCGGCTAGGTGCTTGCCGATCACGCGGAACGATCCACCGCGCGGCAAGGCGTTCATCACGGAGCGGATCGACACCCGCGCCGGCTTCGCCCGTAGCTTGTCGGCGACAAGCCAGACTTCCGATCTCGTAGGCATTCCCACCCCTCTGTCCAGCGACGACCATGGAGGTGAATAGTGAACGCCGGATTTCCGAAGGCGCTTCGCCCCGCGTCAGTTTTGCGAAGGCTCGGGATAACCGGCATCTCCCGTCTGGTCCTTCACAGGGTCTCCGGCCATTCTTCAACGCTAGGCACACCGCCCAACAAGAATCGCCAATCCGGGGAAACGATGTCCAACAATTCGATCACGTCGCAGGATCTGAGCATCGCGCAGATCTTTCAGGATTTCTACCGCGTGCCTGACTACCAGCGGGAATACGTATGGGGGGAGACTGACGCCAAGGGCGAGCGGGGCGAGGAAGTCGAACAGTTCCTGAAGGATATCCATGCCGAGTTCGAGCAGGCCACCAAGGATGGCGCGCCTGAATACTTCATCGGAACGATCGTCGTTTGCCCAGGCAAGGACGGGGTGTTCGACCTTATCGACGGTCAGCAGCGGACGACGACATCATTCCTGACGCTCTGCGCCTTGCGGGATATGATCGGCGAGTTGGACGGCAATGTGCCTGCTACGTTGAAAGGGCAGATTTCCGCCTCGGCAATGAATTGGCAGGGTGAGACGGTCGAGCGCATGCGGCTGGACCTGCAGTACGAGGACGCAGCCGATGTTCTCACCGAGTATGGTGCTGGTAACGGCAAGGATGCCCGTCGGGACGGGACGCGGTCGATCCGCAACCTAGCGAACGCCTATGACACGATCCGGGAGTTCCTGAGTTCCGAGTTCAAGGGCAATCCGAACGGTCTGCGGCGTTTCCTTGGCTATTTCACCAACCTGGTGAAGCTTATCCGGATCGAGACGCCGAACGTCAGTCGCGCGCTGAAGATCTTCGAGACGATCAACGATCGCGGCGTCGGTCTCGATGCGATGGACCTTCTCAAGAACCTCCTCTTCATGAATGCGAAAGAGGGCGAGTTCGGGAAGTTGAAGGACATATGGCGGTCGCTTACCCAGGCGATCTACGACGCGCGCGAGAAGCCGTTGCGCTTCCTGCGATACTACCTCCTGGCGACCTACGACATCGACGCCCAGCTCCAGGAGGAGGACATCTATGACTGGCTGACGAAGAACGAGGACAAGACCAAGCACGGCAGCGATCCGATGGCATTCGCCAAGCGCCTTCAGGAGGGCGCGCAAGCCTACCTGCAGTTCTCGCGTGGCAAGAGCGTCGACGGTCAAGTCGATCATGGCATCGCCAATACGCGCTCGCTCGGCGGCAGCGCTGTCAAGCAGCACTTCATCCTCCTTCTCGCCGGGCGTCACCTGCCGATCCCACTGTTCCAGCGGCTCACCCGGCGGGTCGAGGAGACCATGTTCGTCTGGTTGGTCGCGGGCGTGCCCGGCAGGGACTATGAACGCCTAATCGTCCAGGCAGCAAAGCGCCTTAGGGTCGTTCAGGACGACACCGCCTTCGCTACGTTTGAGGAGGATTTCTTCCAGCGGCAGAAGCAATTGAACCATGCCAACTTCCTGGCTCGGCTCGGTACCTTACATTCGTGGGACATGCGGAAATTTCGCCTGCGCTATCTTCTCGCCAAGCTCACCCGGCACTTCGACGTTCTCGCCTATGGCTTGGCGGGACGGGAAGGCTTGTCGCATTATCTGGAAACGAAGAACGACATCGAGCACATCCTCGCCTCGGGGGCGGATCAGAATGCGAGGCTGGAATTCGGCGAGGGAGCGGATGACGTCGAGTTGATCCAACGCCTGGGCAACCTGATGCTGATCGAGCTTTCGGTGAACCGCGTGATCCAGAACGGACCATACTCGGAGAAGATCAAGGTCTATCCGACATCCCAGTTCCTATTGGCCCGCTGCCAAGCCGCTCCCCTGACGGTTGGCGTCGGTGACAAGATCACTCAGGCAGGCCAGCATCTCGATCCGGCCCCGCTATGGAATCGGGCGGCGATCGAGCGACGACAACAGTGGATCGCCAAGGCTGCAACGACGGTCTGGGACCTGCCACCAGCTCCGATCCCGTCGCAAGCGTCTGCTTCTCCGACATAGGCTTCGCAGTGATGCCTGACCCACGGCTGTCGGATTGACCGCTACGGCTCGGTGGAGGCGGTCTCGGCACGTTCCAGTTGGACGGCCCGCACGGCATCGAGCGCCAGGAGGGCCATCGCGACCTTCGACCGGGCCTCCTCGATCTTGGCCATGACCAGGCAATCGCTTCGATGGATCGCCGCGAGGAACGCGGCCAGCACCGCGGGAGAGTTCGCGGCCAGTCGCAGAAAGTGATCGCCGGTCGGCCCTCGGTCGCCGGCGAACCAGTTCTTCACCGTCCGCTCGTTCGCCCCGGTCCATCGGGCAACCGTCTTGATCGCCGAGGCCTGCCCCCTGAGCGATGCCCGCAGGGCCGTGGAGATCAACTTCGCGAACGATGGGTCTCCCGACCCGCCGCCCGATCCGTGGTGAAAGACATTGCCCGTTTTCGGAAAGGACATTCCATCGCCTCCGCGCTGTAGTGCCGGGCGTGCGGTCGCCGGCCATCGTCGGCGAGAAGTCTGGAGTTGCCGTGTGTGAGGACCGCTGACGGATCATCTCGGATTGCGAGGATCGGCCCGGAACGATCGAAGCGCGCTGCCGCCTATGTCCGGATGTCCACCGACCACCAGCGCTACTCGACCGAGAACCAGCTCGACAGCATCAAGCGCTTCGCCGAGGCCCGCGAGATCGAGATCGTCCGCGTCTACGAGGACGCCGGCAAGAGCGGCCTGAACCTCGAAGGCCGCGACGCCTTCCAACGGCTCATCGCCGACGTCGAGCGCGGCAACGCCGACTTCGGGGCGATCCTGGTCTACGACGTCAGCCGCTGGGGACGCTTCCAGAACGCCGACCATGGCGCCCACCTGGAATTCCTGTGCTCGCGCGCCGACATCGTCGTCCACTACTGCGCCGAGCAGTTCGAGAACGACGGCAGCATCGGCTCCAACCTCCTCAAGACCGTCAAGCGCGTCATGGCCGGCGAGTATAGCCGGGAACTCTCCGTCAAGGTCTTCGCGGGCCAATGCCGGCTCGTCGAGAAAGGTTTTCGCCAGGGCGGGATGGCCGGCTACGGACTGCGACGGCTGCTCGTCGACGAACACGGCGAGCCCAAGGCCGAGCTCGCGATCGGGGAGCGCAAGAGCCTCCAGACGGATCGCGTCATCCTCGTCCCGGGTCCGGCCGAGGAGGTCGAGACCGTGAAGCGCGTCCATCGTCTGTTCGTCGACGACCTGGTGCCGGAATCCGAGATCGCCGCTCGGCTGAACCGGGACGGCATCCACACCGATCTCGGGCGGCCGTGGAGCCGCGGCACCGTCCACCAGGTTCTGACCAACCCGAAATACGTCGGCGACAACGTCTTCAACCGCGTCTCTTTCAAGCTCAAGCAGAGGCGGGTCGTCAACACGCC
This sequence comes from Allobosea sp. P2_A10, assembly GCF_056405115.1. Taxonomy (NCBI): domain Bacteria; kingdom Pseudomonadati; phylum Pseudomonadota; class Alphaproteobacteria; order Hyphomicrobiales; family Alloboseaceae; genus Allobosea; species Allobosea sp. P2_A10. The sequence continues at coordinate 103,521 of NZ_JBFUCS010000008.1, forward strand.
CGACCGTTGGGTGCGGGCGCGCGGCGTCTTCGTGCCGCTGGTCGACCTCGCAACCTTCGAACGCGCCGCCCGGATCATCGAGGAGCGCACGCGACGGCTCTCGGACGACGAGCTGCTGGACCTGCTGCGGTCCCTGCTGCTGGAGCAGGGCGCCCTCTCCAGCCTCGTCATCGACGACAGCGAGGACATGCCGTCGAGCAGCGTCTATCGGAACCGCTTCGGCAGCCTGCTGCGGGCCTACCGTCGCGTCGGCTACAGCCCCGACCGCGACTATCGCTACATCGAGATCAACCGCCGCCTTCGCGCCCTCCATCCCGACGTGGTCGCAAGCGTCGTCGACGGGCTGCGCGATGCCGGCGGCGAGGTTCTCGTCGATACCGACACCGGATTGCTGCGCGTAAATGGCGAGTTCACCGCCTCCGTCGTGGTGGCCCGTTGCGCCGAGACCGGCGCCGGATCGCCGAGGTGGCGCATCCGGCTCGACACCGGGCTTGCGCCCGACATCACCGTAGCGGTCCGTATGGATCGGTCGAACGCCTCGCCGCTCGACTACTACCTGCTGCCGCGCCTCGACATGACCGAGCCGAACCTCAGGCTCGCCGAGAGCAACGGCCTATCGCTCGACGGCTACCGGTTCGACAACCTGGATTTCCTTTTCTCCCTGGCGGCGCGAGCGAGGTTCGAGGAGGCGGCATGATACAGGCGGCGAATACCCAGGTGCGGATGATCCCCATCGACCGCATCGTCATCCTCAACCCCCGCGTCCGGAATCGGCGCAAGTTCATGGAGGTCGTCGACAGCATCCGCATGCTTGGGCTGAAGCGCCCGATCAAGGTCAACACCATGATCGGCCCGGACGGTGAGCCGTCCTACGGCCTGGCGTGCGGCCAGGGGCGCATAGAAGCATTCCTTGAGCTGGGCCACACCGAGATCCCGGCGATCGTCACGGACGCCTCGGAGCAGGATTGCCTGGTCATGAGCCTGGTGGAGAACTGCGCCCGCCGCCAGCACCGCTCGATCGACATGCTCCAGGACGTCGCGACCCTGCGCAAGCGCGGCTATACCGACCGCCAGATCGCCGAGAAGATCGGCACGACTGCGGAGTGGGTGCACATGATGGCCCACCTCATCGAGAAAGGCGAGCAGCGGCTGGTCGAGGCCGTCGACACCGGCATGATACCAATCACCGTCGCGATGGAGATCGCCAAGGCTGACGACGAGACCATCCAGCAGCTCCTCGCCGAGGCCTACACCGAGGGCAAGATCAAAGGCCCCAAGCTGATCAAGATGCGTCGATTGATCGAGCAGAGGACGCGTCGCGGCAAGCACCTCTCCGAGACGCCGTTCGGGAGGAAACTCAGCCGCGTCAGGACGTCTGAGGCCCTCATCCACATGTTCCAGCAGGAGGCCGACCGGCAGCGGCTAATCGTCAAGAAGGCGTCCGTCACCCAGACCCGGCTCCTCTTCGTCGTGGAGGCGCTGAAGTCGCTGCGCGGCGACGAGAACTTCGTGACGCTCCTTCGGGCCGAGCGGCTGGACACCATGCCCCGCGATCTCGAAGCCCGTATCGGAGGCGCCGGCGCATGACCGACCCGATCAGTCTGCCCCTCATCGCGTTCGAGACCGCCTGCGTCTCCGTGCCGATCCCGTCGCTGCTTCCCGTCCGGCCGCCACGCGCGACGGTCAAGGCCAGCCATAAGTACCAGCAGATCCGTGCGTCCGTCATCGAGATCGGGTTGGTCGAGCCGCCCGTCATCTCGCGGATCTCCGGCGATCCCGACAGCTACCTGCTGCTCGATGGCCACCTGCGCGTCGAGATCCTGAAGGACCTAGGCAAGACCCATGTCGAGTGCCTGATCTCCACGGACGACGAGGCCTTTACGTTTAACAAGCGGATCAGCCGCCTGTCGGCGGTTCAGGAGCACGCCATGATCCTGAAGGCGATCGCGCGGGGCGTGCCCGACGACAAGATCGCCCGCGCGTTGAGCATTCACGTCAACAGCGTCCAGCGGAAGGTCCGGCTCCTCGACGGCATCTGCCAGGAGGCCGTCTCGCTGCTGAAGGACAAGACCTGTCCGATGGCCGTCTTCGAGATCCTCAAGCGCATGAAGCCGATGCGGCAGATCGAGGCCTCTGAACTCCTGATCGCCGCCAACAACTTCACGGTGGCCTACGCCACCGCGATCCTTGCCGGCACCCCCGCCAACGAGCTCGTTGGCGACACGAAGCCGAAGAAGGTCAAGGGTGTCACGCCCGAGGCGATGGCCCGGATGGAGAAGGAGCTAGCCCGCCTGCAGGAATCGATCTCCGAGGTGCAGGACGACTACGGGCGCGAGCATCTCCAGCTGACCGTCGTGAAGGGCTACCTCACGAAGCTGCTCGGCAACCCGCGCATCGTCCGCTACCTTCTGCAGCACCGGCCCGAATACCTTGAGGAGTTCCAGGCCATTGCCGAAGCAGCTTCCTTTGCCGAGCAGGCAGCATGAGCCATTTTGGACGCCGCTCGCCTGGTTCGCGGGCTGGCGTCGCAGGAGGCGAGAGGGCGCGCTGCTGGTCGAGCGTGACGCCCAGGCTCTGATCCAGGAGCACGGCGCGCAGGCCTATGGTATCGCTCGATGGCGGGCCCGCCAAATCTGGCACGGCAAGCTCGTCGATGACAGCCGGCCCTCTGGGCACTGGCATGCCGTCAGCCGCCGGGTCGCCGACCTCGTCGGGCACCAGATCGGCGCCGACAACGCCACGCGGCGGCTAGACCGCAACTAGGACGTCTCGAAAATCGGCTTGGCAGACTTGTTCGCGGCGGTCTTGCTGGACCTGCGTTTGGGAGGGGCGGCGACCTTGGGCATGGCGCCGAGCGCTGCCTCCACCGACTTGAGCGCCTTTGCGATCGACGCGCCGACATTTTGGATCGCCTCGTTACGGTGAGACGGATGGCGCTTGTCCGTACGCCATCTCTTGTGCGTGGGGTCTGTATTGACCCGCATCGGCGTGACCACTTCGTCGCCGGCAAGATCCTTGTAGGTCATCTCGATCTTGGCCTCGAAGACTGGAAACTTATCCTTGCCGAAAACGGCAAATGTCCTTGAAACCTTCTGCCGTGGCGGCAGCACATCGATATGAGGCATGAACAGCGACGAAATGGGCTGGTCCGGATCGACCAGCTCGTTCTTCAGCCCAGCTATTATGGGATCGACCACGAACCGCAGCCTTACGTCGAAGGCCGGATTGTCAGTTGCGTTCTCCAGGATGATCCTAGCGTGATCTGAATGCTCATCGAGTTCGGTATACATGATCAATTGCGGCCTGATCGCCTGCTTCGCCGCATCGGCGCTCTGACGCCGTAGCGAAGTCGTTTCCTTTGCAAGAACCGCGGTAACCCATACCAGCGCCAACGTGAACATGGCAGTCGCAGCGGTTGCGACTGCGGCCATGTGTTCACGCCACTTGGGCTCTTTCTGCAGGCCTTCCAAAGCGAATGAGCCGCCGAGGACGATTATCGCAGCTGCCATCCAGATAATGGTCTGGTGCCTGCACAGGAACGAACCGAACCGAGACCGCTTCATGAAAACTCGCAAGCTGAACAGATGGCAACGCTTGCTTCGAGAGCATACCGATTCGATTTTTGATGGCACGCGCCGCGCTGCGCGCAGGTCGCCGGTAACCATGATCTCGACAACCGGGAATAGGCCTTTACGAATCCGGAATACCTGAAAGGATGAATCGACCTATCACCCTATCGGATCTTCCATGCCCCGGCCCGACGACAAACCGACGATCCCGGTCGCGCCCGACGAGCGGCGTCAGATCCTGCTGCACCTCGACGGGGGCCTCATCAAGGACCTGAAGAAGGCGGCCGTCGATCTGGAGACATCCGCGTCCGCCATCGCCAACGAGGCCGTCGACGACTGGCTCGCGAAGCGCGGTCTCCGCAAGTTGGACGGGAACACCTGAGCCGTGGATGTGACCTCCGATCAGATCGATGCGGTTTCGCTCTTCAAGACCCGCGTCGTCGTCGCGCGTCATGGGGAGATGGATCGCGCCAAATGGTGGAACACCAACAAGGCGCTGTCCTCGACGGGCACCATGGTCTTCAAGCGCGGTTTCCCTCGTACTCACGCCTTCGCCCAGGCCCGCGCCGTCTTCGCGGTCGCCAAGCACCGCTGCGACGAACACTTCAATCCTCCGAAGTCCGCGACGCTGTGGCGGCTGCCGCAGCCCATCGAGGAGCGCGTGGAAGCGGCTTGGGAAGGTTGGCTCGACAACGCCGCGTCCTGGTCCGAGTTCTTCGACGCCCTGGCCGCGCCGCCCGAACGCGACCTTGCTTCCCTGATGCAGCGGCTCGGGCTGGCCGATGACGGCGACGTCGCGTCGTCGAAGGATCTACGTCGGTCCATCGAGGGCCGTTCCATTCTCTTGCCTGGCACGTTCGGCTCGACCCGCAGGGATCTTGCGCTGCTGGCCTTGGGTTTCGAGAGGGGCGGCGACGCGCTCGTCGTGCCTTACGCGAGGCTTGCCGACCTATGAGGCCGCCGACAGTCTGGTCGCAGCGATTGTTGAGGAAAGGTCCGTTCGCCCCGGAGACGTTTGCGCTGTTCTCGCAGTGGGACTTCGAGGACAGCGTCGACGCTAACCTCGCGCGCGGTCTGGGCGGACAGTTCCGGACGGCCGGCTGGGAAAAGGAGGTCCGCGCGACCATTCGGGCCCGGCTGACCGATATGGCCGCCATCCGGCCGCTGATCCAGCTATCGAAGAGCGGGATGTCGTTCCATGACTGGCGGGATTGCTACCGGCTATGGATCACCGTCACCGAACAGCCCTACGGTTCGTTCGTCATGGACTGGTTGCATGGCGAGCGTGAGCGCGGTCGCTACCAGGTCCGCGCCGAGGAAGTTCGGCCATTCGTCACCGCCCTCTGGAGTGGCGCGAGGAAGGAGCCGATATCCGAATACGGCATCGTCCGTGCCGCCAGGGATCTTCTCAAGACCGCCCACGACCTCGGGCTGCTGACGGGCGCCTCCCCGGCCAAGACGTTGGCTCATCCGCATCTCGGCGACAGCGCGTTCGTGTTCCATCTGCTCCTGATCGCCGAACTCGAAGGCAGCGCGTCCCGGGCGATCGAGAGTCGATACTGGCGCTCGGCGTTCATGGCGCCCTCCGAGGTCCACAGCACCCTTTTGAGGCTCCACCAGTACCGCAAGGTCGACTACCAGGTCGCCGGCAGCCTCATCCAGCTTTCCCTGCCTTACGCCGATAGCCTGGCGTTCGCCGAAGCGGTGGCCGCATGATCGAATTCCAATCTCGCCTGAACCGGCTCCAGCCCATCCTGGAGGACCGCGATCCGCGAAAGCAGATCAGCGCCTATCACGACATGCCCTATGCGATCTTCCGCTATGCGCCCTCGGAGGAGTTCGCCCTGCGCAAGGCCGTCACCTTGTTGGCGACGCGTCTGGAAAACGGCGGCAAGCGCGTCACCCACATCTCCCTGGCTGACTGTCTGAAGGAGGCGTTGGAATTCGAGCGGCCTCTGGAGGATTGGTACCAGGTCGAGAGGGATGTCGGCCTGTCCGAGACAATCCAGACGATCGCCAACGTGCTGGAGGAATATCGCCCGCTCGTCGACATGGTGGCCGCACGTCTGCCGGATACGGCCGATCCGGGCCAGGACGTGGTCTTCATCACCCGCACCGGCGCGCTGTTTCCGGTTTACAGGACCTTCTCCCTGCTTGAGCAGCTGAAGGGCAAGGTCTTCGTCCCGACCGTCCTGTTCTATCCCGGCGACCTCGACGGCGCCGCCGGCCTCCGTTTCATGGGCGTGCTCCAAGCCGAGCACAACTATCGCCCCAAGATCTTTTAACCGGATCGATCATGAGCACCATCGGCACGCTTTTCGCGAACGACATCAATCGGAAGATCGAGGAGGTCATCAAGGTCGACCAGGTCGATGCCGAGATCCTGCGCTCGGAGATCGAGGAATACGTCGTCACCAATGCGATCCAGACGCATTACGTCGACATCCTTGAGCAATACCAGGCCGCGCCCCAGAAGCCGACCGACAGCATCGGCATCTGGATCTCGGGCTTCTTCGGATCGGGTAAGTCGAGCTTTGCCAAGAACCTGGGCCTAGCGATCGGCAACAGGCAGATCGGGGGCGAACATGCCGCCGATCTGTTCTCCAAGCGTGTGACCGACAACCGCCTCAAGGTCGTCCTCAAGACGATCAACGAGAAGATCCCGACGCACTCGGTCATCTTTGACGTCTCGACCGACCGTGGCATCCGGACCGGCAACCAGATGCTGACCGAGATCATGTATCGGCTGTTCCTGGAGAGCCTGGGATACGCCAAGGATCTCGATCTCGCCGAGCTGGAGATAGGGCTGGAGGAGCAGGGCCGCCTCGCCGGCTTCGAGACCGCCTATCGCGAGAAGTACGGGAAGGAATGGTCCAAGGCGAAGGGCATGCTCGCCTTCGCGATAAACGAGGCGAGCGCCGTGCTCCACGTTCTGGAGCCGGCAACCTATCCGGTCCCCGACAGCTGGGCCAAATCCCGAGCCAAGGCCGACATCAACGCGGGCCTGTTCGCCAAGCGCGTCGTGGAACTGATGAACCGGCGCAAGTCGGGCCACTCGATGATCTTCGTCGTCGACGAGGTCGGCCAGTTCGTCGCGCGCGACGTCCAGAAGATGCTCGACCTGCAGGCCATCGTGCAGCAACTCGGTATCCACGGCCGCGGCCGTCACTGGATCGCCGTCACGTCGCAGGAAAAGCTCAGCGAGCTTGTAGGCGGCCTCGACGACCGGCGAATCGAGCTTGCCCGCCTGATGGACCGCTTCCCCTCGCAGGTTCACCTGGAGCCATCGGACATCTCCGAGGTCACCAGCCGGCGTGTGCTCTCCAAGAACGCAAATGCCGAGGCGGTCCTGGGCAAGCTCTTCGACGACCATCGCGGCCGGTTTGCCCAGGCCACCAAGGTCACCGCCGACATCAGCCTGCCCGAGCTCACGCGGCAGCGGTTCGTCGACCTCTATCCCTTGCTGCCCTACCAGATCGACCTGATCATCCAGATCGTGTCGGGCCTGCGCACACAAGGCGGCGCGAGTAAGCACGTCGGCGGCGCCAACCGCACGATCATCAAGCTGGCACAGCAGCTGCTCATCCATCAGTCGATCGACATCGCCAGCCAGCCGATCGGCAACCTGGTGCGCCTGGACCAGGTCTACGACCTCGTAGAGGGCAATATCGCGTCGGACATCCGGGCGAAGATCACGGCCATCCCAGACCGCGTTCCCGGCGTCAGGCTTGCACAGGCCGTCGCCAAGGTGATCTGCCTCCTCCAGTTCGTGAAGAGCGTCCACCGCACCGCCGAAAATATCGCGGCCGCGCTGCACCCATCGATCACCGGCGACGCGGAGCTGGCGGCCGTCAAGGACGCCCTGAAGGCGTTGGAGACGGCGCTGGTCATCCGGATGGGTGATGGCGGCTATCGCATCCCCACGCCCGCCGAGGACGACTGGGAGCAGCGGCGCACCGCCATCGCCGGAAGCCGCTCCAGCGACAACAAGTGGATCGCCGACACGATCGCCGGGTTCTGGGCGCCGGCCCCGACCTACAGCCTGCATGACACGAAGCCGTTCAAGGCGGGCTTGATCGTCGCCGGCAACGAACTCGCCAAGGGCGACATCCCTTTCAATCTGCAGATCGCCGGCGATGCCGACGAATCCGGGAAGATGTCTGCCGAGGCCCGCATTCGCAGCCAGGCCGAGGCCGGCACCGTGTTCTGGGTCGCGACGCTGACGGCGGACATCCGCAGGGAATTGCTGGAAGCCCATCGATCGTCCCAGATGGTGACGAACCACGGGCACGGGCCGACCACCGTGGACGAGAGCAACCTCATCACCGAGGAAAAGGCTCGCCTGAGGCGCCATACGGACCAATTGAAGGCCTATCTCAAGTCCGCATGCCTCTCCGGCGGGATCTTCTTCCGCGGCAATGACCGGAGCCCCGGGTCCGCAGCCGATGTGGCCAAGGCCGCGGTGGAGGTCATGAAGGCCGTCCTCCCAGACGTCTACGACCGTTTCCGCGAGGCCTCGGCCAAGCGCGCTGATCTCCAGAAGGGCCTGGAAGTCCTGCTCGCCGCCGAGAACCTCAACGGGCTTCCCGCGGTGTTCAACGAGCTGAAGCTGATCAAGACCGAGAACGGGCGGACCGTTTTTGAGGCCGATCGCTCGCCGCTATCCGAGATCCTCGGGCAGATCGAGGAAAAGGCGGGTTACGGGGAAAACGCCCTTGGCCGCCTGCTTGAGGAAGCGTTTGGGCGCGCGCCGTTCGGTTGGGATTTTGACGCCGTACGCCTCTTCACGTTGTCGCTGCTCAGGGCCGGCAAGATCGAGGCCCAGCACAAGGGCCAGGGCATCGACGACGCTACGAGCGTGGCAGCGCGCGACGCGTTCAACAACGCATCGCATTTCCGCGCGACCACGTTCCGGCCGAAGAAGGGCGTCGACTTCGGCGAGATCGCGCACGCAGCCGAGAACTACAAGACGACCTTCGGCGAGGAGATCAAGGAACTCTCCGAGACCGTCGTCGCCAAGGCGATCCAAGCCGCGATCACGCGATCGGAGGACAGGGTGCTTGCCGTCCTCGGGCGCCTGCGGGAATCCAGCCTGCCTGGACGCGAGAAGGTCGAGCAGGCTTCGGACCAGATGAAGGCGATCCGGCGCGGCAGCGAGACCAACGCGATCCTGGATTTCAACGCGTCGCACGCCGCCATCCGGGAGGCGATCCAGCATGCGGGCGAGGTCGACAAGGTTCTCGATGACGCTCGGGTGGCCATGCTCGCCAGGGCAAGGGAAAGCCTGCGCGTGCGTTGGCCGCTGCTGGTGGACGAGGCCGATCTCGGCGAAGGCTTGATTGGACAGGGCAACACGCTCCGCGACCTGTTGGAGCGCGAGACCTTCTACCGGGAACTGCACCGCATCGAGCAGATATGCGGCGAGATCGATGTCGAATATCGCCGACGCTACGACAAGGCCCTGGATGGCCGTGTCACGGCCTATGTCGCAGCCCTCGAACGACTCGCGCATCGCGCGGAATGGCCACGGTTGACGCCGGCGCAGCAGGACGAGATCGCGGGCCCCCTTCGCCTTCGTGCCGATCGCACCTTCAACAACCAGACGATCCACCACCTTCGGTCGGAAGCCGACGCTTGCGAGGGAAGGCTGCGTGCCGCCATCAACAAGATGCACCAGCTGCTTGAGGGCGAGCGTCTAGCAACCGTGCATGTCGCCAACTTCTTCCAGGACGGGATCGAGACCGTGGAACAGCTCGACCAGACCCTTGCCGGCATCCGCGAGGAGGTTACCCGCCTCATCGGTGCCGGCAAGAAGGTCGTGGCGACCTGGAGCGTGTGATGGAGAAGGACACACGCAACCTGCTCCAGGGTGCGACGCAGCGCGCAAGGACCCTGCTGACGCAGGACATCTACGAGCAGCTTCAGGGCACCTACGACGTGATGCCCGATGGCGTGATCGCGCCCGAGCCGGGCATCCACCTGACCGAACGCCAGCGCCTGCTTCGCCCCCGGATCGTGGCCGCGATCCAGCACAAGCAAGCGGCGGGGATGAAGCCCGCCGACGCGGTCAAGGACTATGTCCGCGATGCCGCGTTCACGACGTTCAACCGCTACGCCGCCCTCAAGCTTCTGGAGGCCCGCAACCTAGTCCTGGAGTGCGTGACCCGCGGCGACCAGTCCAGCGGCTACCTGGAGTTCACGGGGCTTCTCCCGGGGATCAGGCTGCTGCCTGACGGCGAAGGGTATCGTCTGTATCTGGAATCCGTCTTCGACGAGCTGTCCACCGAGGTGAAGGTCCTGTTCGACCGGCGTGATCCTGCGTCGGCGCTCTGGCCGAAGCGGGCCACTTTCGAGACGCTGCTCGACATCCTGAACGCACCCGAGTTGGCCAGCGTATGGTTCGAGGACGAGACGATCGGTTGGGTCTACCAGTATTTCAATACCACCGACGAACGCCGGAAGATGCGCGACGAGTCCCAGGCGCCGCGCAATAGCCGCGAACTGGCGATCCGGAACCAGTTCTTCACCCCTCGATACGTCGTCGAGTTCCTGGTCGACAACACGCTGGGCCGGCTGTGGTTCAACTGGACAGGGGCCCAGACGAGCCTGCGGGATCGGTGCCAGTACCTTCTGGCCAAGCCGGACGAGAAGCACGAGCCGGCTGGCAGCCTGCGTGATCCGCGCACGATCAAGCTGCTCGATCCCGCATGCGGCTCGATGCACTTCGGGCTCTACGCCTTCGACCTGTTCTACGTGATCTATCGAGAGGCCTGGGACTGGGAGCAGACCCATGGGCCCGGATCGCTCGACAAGGTGACGGGCGGGCACGCCGGTCTGAAGCCGCTTACCGAGACCTATGTCGATCTGGACGCCTTCCTGCGCGACGTGCCGAGGCTGATCATCGAGAACAACATCTACGGCGTCGATATCGACCCGCGTGCGGCACAGATCGCTTCCCTGGCCCTTTGGCTGCGGGCCCAGCGCGCCTGGCATGAGGGGAATGTCAGGGCGCAGGATCGCCCGCGCATACTGCATGGCCACATCGTTGCCGCGGTGCCACCGCCGGCCGAGCTCGACCTTCGAAAGAGCTTCATGGAAGGTCTCGGTGCACTGGATGCCGAGCTGTTCGAGAAGACGCTGTTCCTGCTGAAGGGACTGCCCGAGTTGGGCGTGCTTCTGCGTGTCGAGCAAGAGTTGCCGAAACTGGTCCGGCAAGTTTTCAAGGATCACGGCGCGATGTTCGCAAAGCAGGACATGTCGAACTGGCAGCAGGCAGAAATGCGCTTGGGAGATGCATTGAGGCGTTTTGCCAAGGAGTCGCGCTCGAACTACCAAGGCCGCCTATTTGCCGAGGATGCATTGCAGGGATTGCGAATCATCGATTTGTCCCGCGGAATATTCGACGTTGTTGTTATGAATCCCCCATTTGGCGCGCTGGCCACGGGGACAAAGGATCATCTCATCAAAGCTTATCCCCGAAGTAAGAATGATCTTCTCGCCATCTTCATTGAACGTGGCTTGGAACTGATGAGGCGAGGCGGAAGAATTGGTGCAATTACATCTCGCACTTGTTTCTTTTTGAAAAGCTTCAAAGAATGGCGAGAGGAAATAATAATGGGCATCTCACAGCCGCAGGTCATGGCAGATTTAGGCTACGGAGTTATGGATGATGCCATGGTGGAGGCCGCGGCTTATGTTCTGGAGAAGCGTAGATGATCGATTTTATCCGCTTTCATTCGGACATAAATAAGCAGGATGCCCTAAGGTCAGCTTGTTCTAACTTGCGTAATGGATTGCAGGAGCCGCGCCATTTTGCAGTGTCCGACCAAGCTTTTGATCCAATACCGGGCAAGCCGTTCGCTTATTGGGTCTCGAAAGCAATCCGTGAAACCTTCACTCGAATGCCGCCATTTGAATCAGACGGTCGCAAAGTTCGAGTTGGGCTCCAAACTTCCGATGATTTCCGTTTTGTCCGTGCTTGGTGGGAGCCTAAATCAGAGCTTCCTGCCCTGCCGCGCTGGTTTCCCTTTGCCAAGGGGGGCGGCCACTCACCATACTATTGCGATTTAAGTCTAGTAGTAAATTGGTCCGACGACGGTCTTGAAATGAAGGCTTGGGCCGACCCTCTGTATGGTAATTCCGGCTGGTCTCGAATAATAAAAAGCACTGATTTATATTTCAAGCCTGGGATAACATGGCCTTTGCGCGCTAAGCGATTTTCGCCTCAGTCATTGCCCAAAGGAAGCATATTTTCAGTCAGAGGATATTCTGCCTTTCCACTTGCAGGCGAAAAAACGCACACGCTCGCTATTTTCAATAGCGCAGCTTTTGATTACATTTTCAAGACTGCATTAGGGCGCTTCGGCTATCCGGAATTTATAGTTGGAATTTTGCAGGCAATGCCTCGCGCAGAGCCCTCCAAAATGCAAGCTGATACTCTGCGAGCGTTAGCCCGCAAAGCATGGTCTCTTAAGCGTGATCTCGACACAACAGAAGAAACGTCACACGCATTCATCCTCCCGATGTTACTACGTAGTCGGTTAGGAGGATACGATCCAAATTTAATAGAGAAAAATCTTGCTCAAGTCCAATCCAATGTTGATGCCATATCTTTTGAACTTTACGGCTTTAGTGATGCTGACCGAGCAGATGCGCTTCGCGAAGTAGGCACTATAAGCGAGTCGACGGATGGAAAAGAAGACATTCTCGATAGCGATACCGATGATGATGACACTGATGCTCCCGTCGATCAGACCGATGGTCTGCTCAGTTGGACTGTTGGCGTAGCATTCGGTCGCTTTGACTGGCGTCTTGCAGGGGGAGAGCGCTCCCCGCCACCGGAGCCGGAGCCATTTGATGAGCTACCTGAAAGATGCCCTGGTATGCTTCCGGAGGGGGCCGAGCGGTTTTACAAACATGTGGGATTTCTAGTCGATGATCCAGGCCACCCACATGACTTAGCCAAGCTGGTCGAGGACGTGCTAGTGCGCGTCGATGTATCCGTTTCTTCAGACGTGCGTGCATGGCTTCAGCGCGATTTTTTTGATTTCCACTTGAAGAGGTATTCAAAAAGCAAGCGTAAGGCACCTATCTACTGGCAGATTGCAACCGCTTCGGGGCGCTATAACATCTGGCTGTATGCGCCTAGCGCTAATGCAGAAACCTTTTTTCGTCTCCAGCAGGATGTCTTAGAGCCCAAAATCGCGAACGAAGAGCGTGCGCTATCCGAGCTTTCTCAGGGCGGCCGTGAGCTTTCCAGCCGGGATCGTCTTGAGATCGAGAACCAAGAGAAGCTGGTCGAAGAGCTCAAACAGCTGGCCGACGAGGTGAAACGGGTCGCTCCACTGTGGAATCCCATTCTCGATGACGGCACGGTCCTGGTGATGGCGCCACTGTGGAGAATGGTAGGACACCATAAGCAGTGGCAGAAGGAGTTGCGGACCAGGTGGGAAGAGCTTCAATCGGGGAAGTGTGACTGGTCTCATCAAGCGATGCACCTTTGGCCGGAGCGTGTCGTGCACAAGTGCGCCGAGGACAGGAGCCTCGCGATCGCGCACGACCTGGAAGACGTGTTCTGGTTCGAAGCCGAATCCGGTAAATGGGCAAAGCGTGATGTGCCAACGCGTCCGGTCAACGAGATCGTCCGCGAGCGCACCAGCGATGCCGTGAAGGCCGCCCTGAAGGAGCTGCTCGAAGCTCCCGAGCCGGCTGCTACGGGAAGCCGCTCGCGGCGCAGGGCCTGATCGGAAAAACCGTGCATCCTCTTCATGACTTCATCGCGACCCAGATCGCCCAGCACCTCAAGAGCAACACGGTGGTCGTGCTCTACGATCGCAATGGCGATCTGAAACCGTTCTTCGGCGAAACCGGTGCGGACCCCGGCGTTGGCGGCCGGCTCGACAAGGTCCGCTTCGGCGAGGTGCCGGCCAACTTCACCGCCTTCGCGGGATCGTTCCTGGAGACGAGGCTGGCCATCGAGGACGTGACCGGCGGTGACGATCCCGAGCGGACCCTCGTCTACGTCCCAGGCACGGTTTGGGACGAGCAGGGATCGTTGTTGATGGAGGTCGAAAAGGCCGGCTACGTCTATCGGCCCGTGCTGAAGCAGATGGCTCGGATCGTGCTGAAGCAGCGCTTCAACGACGTCCAGATCGACGAGATCCTCAAGTCCGACGCCGTCGGCTACGACGACCTGGCCAAGGTCGCATCGGCCAGCGCCGATGGGGAGAACGCCTCCATCCTTCGCGGGATCTTCGACAATACCTCCGACGCGATCGCCATCATCGTGCGATGGCTGCGCGGCGATCAGGCCGATCAGGCCATCCAGGATAAGGGCGCCCTGCCCGAGCTCCGCAAGCTTCTCGCCGTGCGTCTCGGGCTGACCCTACCCGACGATGCCGGCCTGCCCAGGTTAAGGTCGGTCGCGCAGCGGCACGTGCTGGGCAGCGAGTTCCTGCTCGATACCAAGTCGGCCGCCATCACCTTGCCGGGCGTATCCGCGCCCACCGCGCGCGATCAGATCGAGGCCGTGCGCGYCGTCGCCGAGAGGCTCAGGCGGGACGACGCTGATGCCTACGAGGACATCGCGAACCTCGTCCAGGGAGCGCTCGGGATCGATGACCTTGGAATCGAGGGTGATGCTTTCGGCTCCATCGACACGTTCAAGATCGAGGAGTTCCTGGTCGTCGGTCATTGCTTCAGGCTCATCGCGGCCCGTCGCTTCGCCGATGCGCGCGGCATCATCGAGGAGCGCCAGGGCAGCTTCTGGATCGAGCGCTCGCAGGAGCGCAGCGCCGTCTGGCAGGCATGCCGCCTGATGACCGACCTGGGGCTGGTCGCGGGCGAGGTGCAGAGCACGATCGCGAAGGCGAACGGCACGGTGAAGATCTGGGTGGATCGCTATACCGACGCCAACGGCTGGCACCGACTGGACAGGGCGCAGCGCGAACTCGAAACGGTCGTTCAGAGCTGCGAGGAGCATGTCGACGAACAGGCGTTGGGGATCGTTCGGCAGGTCTACGAGGAGACCGCGGCGCGTATGGCGGAGGGCTTCGTGAAAGCCTTGGCGAAGGCCGATTGGATCGTGCCGGGCGCCACCCCCCAAAGCCGGGTCTATGCGGAATCCATCGCCGGCAGTGCCAAGCCGGTCGCCTACATCCTCGTCGACGCGATGCGCTACGAGATGGGCGTCGAGCTGTCCGCTCGTATCGCGAAGGTCGCGACCGAGCAGAAGCTACGCTACGCCGTGGCCAGCCTGCCGAGCATCACACCGGTCTGCATGGCGGCGCTTCAGCCGGGCGCGGCGGCATCCTTCTCCGTCGTCGAGCGGAATGGGAAGCTGGGCGCCGAGGTGGACGGCACCTTCCTGCCGGACCTGAAGGCCCGCCAGCTATTTGCAAAAGGCCGACTGCCCGGCTCCATCGATCTCACGCTGGATACTGTACTTCAGGGCAACACAAAGGCGCTGGCGACCAAGATCGCCGGCGCCTCGGTGATCTTGGTTCGCTCGCAGGAAATAGACGAGGCTGGCGAAGGTGGAAACTCGTACGCTCGCCGGATGATGGCCGGCGTCATCGAGGATCTGGCGCGGTGCCTGACCAAGCTTGCAAGCGCCGGCGTCGAGCATGCCGTCATCGTGGCCGACCACGGTCACCTCTTCTTTGCTCATGACCGCGACGAGAGCATGCGCATCGACGCCCCCGGCGGCGCCCAGGTCGACCTTCATCGGCGCTGCTGGGTAGGACACGGCGGCGCCACGCCGCCTGGGACCGTCCGCATTCCCGCTTCGAAGCTCGGTTATCAGTCGGATCTCGACTTCGTGCTGCCAGTCGGCACTGGGGTCTTCAGGGCCGGAGGCGACCTTGCCTATCACCATGGCGGCGCCAGCTTGCAGGAGCTGATTGTCCCCGTCCTGACCGTGCGGTTGAAGGCTGACAAGTCGATCAACAATGCCAAGAACCAAGTCGAGGTGGAGCATGATGGCGCGATCACCAACCGCATCTTCACGGTCAGGGTCTCGTTGGGAAAAACGCTGTTCTCGGTGGAGCGGCCAATCCGCGTCGTAGCCATCCATGCGGGTCGCCAAGTCGCAACCATCGGCATGGCGGACATGCCGAAGGCCGCCGATGGCACGATCCGCCTGGAGCCTCGCAAGACGCTGTCGGTCGGCTTCCTGCTGACTGACGAGGAAGCTAAGACGCTGAACGTGCAGGTGCTCGACGGCGAGACCGATGCGGTCCTCTACCAGTCCAAGGACCTCCCGGTCCGGCTCGGAGTTTGAGCATGAACGCGTTTGCCCCCCCGGTTCGCGACGAACTCGACAATAAGGCCAACCGGCTCTTCGCCGGCAAGGTCGTGCGCAAGGATCTCGTCCGCAAGGTCAAGGTCGGCGCGAACGTGCCGGTGTTCGTGCTGGAGTTCCTCCTTGGGAAATACTGCGCCTCGTCCGACGAGATGGCCATCCAGATGGGCTTGCAGGTCGTGAACGACACACTGGCCAACAACTACATCCGCGACGACGAGGCCCAGAAGGCGCAAAGCCGCGTCAAGGAGAACGGCCGGCACTCCTTCATCGACAAGGTCAAGGTGCGGCTCGTCGACTCGGATTACTGGGCCGAGGCGTCCAAGTTCGGGCACAAGTTCATCCACGTCCCCTCCGACTATGTCCGCAGCTACGAGCGGCTCCTTACCGGCGGCATCTGGGCTCAGCTTGATCTCAAGTATCGCTACGACGAGGAGGGCAAGGGCAAGAACCCCTTCTGGATCGAGAAGCTGACCCCCATCCAGATCGCCGCCTTCGACCTGGAGGAGTATCGGTCGGTGCGCGCCGAGTTCACGACCGAGGAGTGGATCGACCTCGTCCTGCGTAGCATGGGCTACGAGCCGGGCTCGATGAGCCGCCGGCTGAAGATGCTCTTCCTCGTTCGCCTGATCCCCTTGGCGGAGCGCAACTACAACATGGTCGAACTCGGTCCTCGCGGAACGGGCAAGAGCTACGTCATCCAGGAGTTCTCCCCCTACTCGTCGCTGCTGACCGGCCCGACGACCGTGGCCAACCTGTTCGGCCATATGGGCGGCCGTCAGAAGGGCATGGTCCAGATCTGGGATGTCGTCGGCTTCGACGAGGTCGCGGACCTGGAGAAGATGCCGAAGGAGGTCATCACCACGATGAAGACCTTCTGCGAATCCGGCACCTTCCAGCGCGGCCAGGAGGCGGCGAGCGGCGACGCCAGCATCGCAATGTTCGGCAACACCAACCAGCCCGTCGAGGTGATGGTTCAATCGGGACATCTCTTCGAACCGATGCCGGCCGTGATCCGCGACGACATGGCCTTCATCGATCGGCTGCACTTCTACCTCCCCGGCTGGGAGATCCCCAAGATGCGGGTCGACCTTTTCACCGACCACTACGGCTTCGTGGTCGACTACCTGGCCGAGGCGCTTCGCGATCTCCGGAAGCACAACTTCACCGAGGTCGCGGAACGTCACTTCTCCTACGGCAACCATCTGAACGCTCGCGACCGCAAGGCGGTGAACAAGACCGTCTCGGGGCTCATGAAGATCATCCATCCGCATGGCGCCGCGACGAAGGAGGAGATCGCCGAGCTGCTCGACTTCGCGATGGAAGGGCGCCGTCGCGTGAAGGAGCAGCTCAAGAAGATGGGTTCCTTCGAGTATTACCAGGTCTCGTTCAGCCACACCGACCGCGAGAGCGGGGAGGAGCGCTTCGTTGGCGTCCCCGAACAGGGTGGCCGCAACATGTTCTCTTCCGATCCGCTGGCACCAGGCAGCGTCTACAGCGCCGGAGTGGCTGCTGACGGCACGGTCGGGATGTATCGCATCGAGGTCTCGACCTCTGTCGGCAACGCCCGGCTTCGGCTTGCCGGCGGTGTCTCCGGCTCCATGAAGGAATCCGTCAACCGCGCCTTCAGCTACCTGATGACCAAGAAGGGCGAGTTCGGCCTGGCTCGCGAGGTCGACGGGGCCGACTTCCATGTCGAGGTCATCGACCTGATCGGCAACCGCGTTGATGCCGAACTCGGCGTCGCCTTCTTCGTCGCCTGCATCTCGGCCCTCAAGAAGGTGCCAGTGACCGCTGCGATGCTGATCATGGGCGACCTCAGCCTGCAGGGGAACATCAAGGGCGTCAGGTCGCTCGTAGAGCCCCTACAGGTCGCCATGGACAACGGCGGCAAGCGTGCGCTGATCCCGATCGAGAACAAGCGCAGCTTCCTGGAGGTGACCGGCGATGTCGCCGAGCATGTCGATCCCGTGTTCTATGGGGACCCCAAGGCGGCGGCGTTCAAGGCGCTAGGCCTTAACTGAGACGACCCGCCCGATCACATCGGGACGGGTCGGAATTCATCGGCCTCGCTCGCGAAGAACGTCCGGGCGATTTCCCGGCCGGCGCCCTCGACCAGCGAGCGGGCCATCGCCGGCAACTCTTCACGTGCACGCTTGTGGTCGTCTAGAGCGATCGGGGTCGGGCTCTCGGGAGCGTCGATCCTCATGACCTTGTCCTTGCCGACGAGCAGGTAGGCCTGGCCCAGGGCGTTCTGGGACTGGGCCCGCATGGCGGCGCTGATCACGCCCCGCCATTGGAACATGCCGCCCTTCGCCATGCGCTCGTCGACCTTGAACGCGGTCTCTCCGCATCCAAGGCTGAGGATCTCGATCTGGGCGCGGTCGAGGTCGTAGCAGGCCAGCGCGTCGACCAGCGCGTTCATGACCGGGTTGTTGGCCCAGAGCCCGCCGTCGACCATGACGTAGCCGTTGTTCGGAAGGGCCTCGAAGTAGGTCGGCGCGGCAGCCGTCGACAACCCCACCTTGACCATTCGCTCGACGCGGTCGCGCTTGTAGTCCGGATGGTGCGGGGTCTTGAATATCCAGGGCTCGCCATGCCTGCCTTCGAAGGCCGGGATGCAGAGCCGGGTCTTGGCATCTCCCAGGGGGGCGTCTCCGAAGATCCGCAACAGCTCGTCTTCGAGCGGCTTGCGGTTGTAGATGTATCGATGGCCCCGGCGCAGGAGCCGGACAAGGCGCCCGATCCGGGTCGGCGGCGGGAAGATGTTGTCGCCGCGCTCGACGTAGACGTCGCGAATCTCGGCAGCGGTTCGGCCATGCGCCAGGCCTAGCGCGATGATGCCGCCGGTGGAGGTACCGGCGATCATGTCGAAGTGGCGCGCGATCGACTTGCCGCCGAGGAAGCGCATTTCGAGCTCGGCGAGGACCGAGGCGGGAAGGATGCCGCAGATGCCGCCGCCGTCGATCGACAGGATGCGAAATGGCTTGTCCGCTGGCCAAGGCTGACGGACCCGGCGTGTCTGGATGGTGCCATCCGAGCGGCGCGGAGGAACGTAGGTCATGGGGTCGCTCCCTCGTCAGAGGACGGGACGGGATGGCGGCCACCACCGGTCCATTCCCCGGTGACGCGCCAGCCTTCGTAGCAAGTCAGCCAGTCGATGGTCCAAGGCACCGTGGTGTCCGCGAGCAGGTCGGCCGGCGACCACTCGCCCGCCTCCGGATCGAAGAGGCAGAGAAACGGCTCGCCGTCATCCCTCCAGTAGACGTGCGGCAGCTTCCCCTCGTCGCTGCGCGCCCTGCGCTTCAGGCGCGGCGATAGCACCTCGACGTCGGGCTGCATCCTCATCGGATCGATGCGCTCGATGACGAGCGGCGCGCGATAGAGGATCTCCACCTCATATGTCTTCATCAGCGGCCGTAGCGGGCCACGCCAGACGGCAGCACGGTCACCGATACGACGGGCGCGGAGTCCTGGCCATCTCGCGGCCATCGCCGCGATCTGCTCGTCGATGGAAGGAAGCCCGATCATCGACGGCGCCCTCCCATGAACGTGTGCGGCCTCGCCAGGGCGGGCGTCGCGATCGCCGATGCAGCGCCGACGCCGACCAGCTTCGGCGCGCTGGGAACGTAGACGCCTCCCTTGGGGGTATAGGACTGCGACGCGTCCTTGACGGCGCGTCCAAGGCGCCGGTTGAGCTGCTTCATCGAACGCTCGACGACACGCTTTCCGAAGCGGGCCTGGAGCCACTCGGCCAGGTCCTCCTGCGAGATGTCGGCCGTCTGGAGCCAGGCCAGTTCGTCCGCGAGCTTGGTCAGCTTGCCGGCGAAGTCCTGCTGTTGGCCGAGGTTCTCCGGCCAGCGGTCGGTGAAGCATTCGGTCGGCAGCACGGGGTTGGTCACGGCGATCCGCACGCCGTTGGCGCCTGCGCGCTGGAGCTCTGACGCAACCATGCGCGCCTGGCGGATCACCATGTCCGACAGGGTGCTCGCACCGCCCGCCGCATGACCAGCGAAACACGACAGCATGACGGACGGCGGGATGCGTCCCGTCGCGTCGGCGTAGGCAACGTTGCGGTAGCGCTTGAGGAGCTGCAGCGCGACGGTCGCCATGTTCTTGACGATGAGCGGCGTCTGGTCCGGCACCTCGTCGAATTCGGCGTCGGCGCGAACCGTCAGCCCATAGGCATCATTGAAGCGCCGGTTGAACTCCTCGGCGAACTTGCGTTCAAGCGGCGTCCGGGCGCGATACCACTCGGCGAAGCCATAGGCGTTCATGCGCACATGGTAGTGCTCGGAAGCGGGCTTGTCGGGATTGGCGTGGAAGATGTGGCTTTCCCGATCCAGCGTCGAGGCGAGCCGGACGGACGGCGTGACGTCCAGATGCATTCCGTCTGCGTAGCGGATCGTCACGCACCGTGTCTGCCGCTCGACCCCTTTGCTGACCGGGTAGTCCTTCAGTGCCTCGAAGAGCAGGTCGAGCACCGCATCCGGGTCGGCCCACGGATCAATGTCGAGTTCGGCAAGGATATCGAGATCGTATTCCTCCTCGGTGCCTCGCATGGAGATCGTCGCGTCGATCGCCATTGAGCCCTGCGGATAGAACCGCACGATGCGCCCACGAAGGTGGCTGCCCTCACGTTCGGCGTAGCGGCGAGCCTGCTAGCTTCCCACCTGTCTGCATTGTAACGTCTGACCCATGACGACGACCCGCGCCCTTGCTCGGTTGCCCGGCGCCCGCAAGCTTCCTTGCTGCGGCGAGCGCCCGCGCGCGGTCATGACGGCGAACCGAATAGCGGCCTGACGCGGGCGCCGGGCGCCCCCTTCGCCATCATCGTCATCTCGATCGCGAGGCCCTGGCCGTGGGCGATCCATCACTCATAAGGAGGGCGCCCATGTCGCGCCGCAATACCGCTGCCAATTGGCAGGCCGCTCTCTATGCCCGGCATGCCGACTGGATCGAAGGGCCATACATGTCGGTCGGCGACGGTTGGTCCGATGTCGTCAGCCGGCTGTTCGATCGGATCTCCGCTGCCGTTGCCAGCGAACCATCTGGCACCAGGGTTTCGATCCTCGACATCAAGGAGAAGTATGGAAGCCTTGCCGTCAGCATCCTGGCGCCGGTCGAGGCCGAGACGGACGCCGCGATCGACCACGCGATCCTGCTGGCCGAGATGAGGTCCGAATGCAGCTGCGACGAATGCGGCGAGGAAGGGAAGCTGAGGTCGACGCTTGGTGTCTCGGGCTGGCTCGCGGTCAAGTGCCGCGACCATGCCGAGGGCTATCCTGTGCTTGTCGCCAAGGGCCCGCCTCGTAGGTTGATGACCGACCGCAACGGCACTTTCGACATCGTCTACGACCGCCGCACCGACACGGTCTCCAAGAAGCCAGTCGCAGACGAAGATTCCTGTTAACCATGTTGCCGTTTCTGTCAGCAGTTGCCAAATCGGCTCTTGACCGTGACGGCAAGAGTTCACTATTTGTTCCGTCATGATTAAGGACCTGGCAACGATATCGGGCGACCTCGCGCTGAAAGCGTGGATGCCCCACCATGCCCTCCTCGCCGGCTGACATCGCTGGCATCCGGGTGGCGACCTTCACTGTCGAGACCTCCCCATGACCTTCCAGACCATAACGACCGCCGCGCCGAAACGCCCGCCATCCGCGGGCAGCGTCGATGCGCGGCCTGCGAGGACCCAAATGCCCTTCATCCAACCCATTCCCTGGAGGACGCCCGCCCGCTAGCGCGGGGCGACGGCCTCCCTATGCGAGGCCGCCATGATCAGCCACGAAGACATCGACATCGAGTTCGAGCCACCTGACGAACCGCTATTCCAGCCAGCGCACGAGTCCATCCCTGACGCGGCGCTCTACGGCTCCATTCCTGACGACACCCTCCGGCGCATCCAGAACGCAACGTCTTTCGCGCTCATCGTGACCGTGCCGTCCGAGGCGTGGGTCGACCCCATTGCAGGTGTCGTCCGCGGCTTGCGCGATTGGGACGAAGTCATCGAAGCGGAGAGCGGCGCACGCAAGCGGCCAGCCAGCGGCTCGATCTCCCGCAAGCTTGGAGATGGCGCCGCGATCGCCGGCATCGCCGTCGCGCCGGACCGTCAGCTTCCCACAGCCCTTGTCTCTGCCGCCGATGCGCGCATCGTCATCGCTTCGCCCACCAACGCGGTGATCCGGCACGCGATCGCCGAGGCCACCGGCAATATCCCCGCCGAGATGCCGGATATGATCGCCGCTGGGCTCGACTATCACGACCTCATTGCGGCGATCCGCGTTGGCTCCACTCCGGAAGAATGCGTTTCGCGGCTGATCTCGGCCTCGCGTTCGATGGCGGTGACCGACCATGGTCTCGCTGACGTCCCGATGCTTGAGACCATGCATGGTTACGGGCCGGCGCACGACTGGGCCATGCGGCTCCTCCGGGACCTTGAAGCATGGCGCCGGGGCGAGCTGCGCTTCGACCAGATTGACCGGCACTGCGTACTTTCGAGCGCGCCCGGTCTGGGCAAGACCACCTTCGTCAGGGCCCTAGCAAAGAGCGCTCGCCTGCCCCTTTTCTCAACTTCGGTCGCGGCGTGGTTCAACGGCACCGGTGACGGAAACTTGGCGACAGTCATGCGGGAGGCCGAGCGGGTTTTCGCCCAAGCGGCCTCAAATGCGCCAGCGGCAATTCTGATCGACGAAATTGAGGCCCTCCCGTCGCGCGATACGGTTGGGGAGCGGAACCGGGATTACTGGACGCCACTCATCACGCAGATCCTGCTTCTTCTCGACAGCGCGACGTCCGGCCCGGCCAGCCAGCTCATCGTGATCGGCGCGACAAATCACGGCAGTCGTCTGGACCCAGCGCTGATCCGCCCTGGCCGGCTGAACCGGGTCATCGAGATTTTGCCCCCGGACCCGCCGGCGCTGGCTGGCATCATGCGCCAGCATCTGGCCAGTGACCTGCCCGGCGCTGACCTGACGCCGCTGGCCGAGCTCGCTCGCGGCTCGTCGGGCGCCCAAGTTATGGGTTGGGTAAGAGACGCTCGGTCGACCGCGCGCCAAGCGGGCCGCGATCTCCATATCGACGATCTGCTGCATGCGATCGCGCCACCCGACGACCGGCCCGAAGCAGACCGGCGCCGGTTCGCCGTGCACGAATCCGGCCACGCGGTCCTGTCGCACCGCCTCAAGGCCGGCGCGGTCCATTCCGTTTCGATCGTGCACCGCGGTGACGCCGCCGGCCATACCGCGACGACGCGCTGGCTGGGCCAGTCGCCGACGCGCGCCGCGATCGAGACCGATGTCGTCTGCTCGCTCGCAGGTCGGGCCGCGGAAATTGAGATCATCGGCAATGCTTCGACGGGCGCGGGTGGCGCGCGTGACAGCGATCTTGGCGTCGCTACGCAGATGATCGCGGCGCTCCATACAAGCTACGGTCTTGGGGCGTCGTTGGTGCATATGGGGGAGCCGGACCGCGCCGTCGACGAACTGCGTTTCAATAATGCGCTGCGCGAGACGGTGTCTAAGGATGTCGGTCGGCTCCACGAGAAGGCGCGGCGCCTTGTTCGCGAAGACCGCGCGGCGATCGAGGCGGTGGCCGAAGAGCTGATGCGGCGCCGTCACCTGGACGCAGTGTCCTTCCTTGCGGTGGTCGCCGCCAGCGATGCCGTCAAGCCCACGGGGGAGGTGCCCCGCAATGGATAATCTGCTGGTGATGCTCGTCGCCCGATTGATCTCAATCCACGCGGAATTCGGTCCGTCCGCATACACGCGGGCGATCTACGCGGCGTATCACGCGCTCGGGCGGATCGCCCTTGACGAAGCCGAGAGCTCCGCTGGCGTCATCCGGATGGCGCCATCGCCGGCTACAGTCGTGCCGTTCCCGCTGTCCGAACGGCGCGGCAGGAGCCCTCGCGAATCCACCGAAGGGGGTGCGTCATGACCCCTTTCGGCCACCGCAAGCCTGAAACGCAGGGATTCGTTAACCATGTTTCATGGTGCCTGGACCGCGATCCGACGCCGTCCGACACGGGCTTGAAGGATTGGAGCGGTAATCCTTTAGCCCCTCCTAAGCCACTGCAGACGGCCGTCATTTCGGAATGCCGAAATCGGTCTCAAAGGATTGGTACCCCCGCCAATCCTTTCGGGAGGAAGGGCTCAGGCAAGGACTATTACTCTTCTTTTTCAATGGGTTGGAGTGCCGTTTACGGCCAGGCCCCCATTGACGGCCGTCCCGGACTATGGATCCTAGGGAGGGTCAGATGACGACGCCGACGCGGGTCGAGGCCCGGCCATCGCCGGCGGAGTGGGATCTCGACGAACTGATGTCGCTGCCCGAGGCTGCGGCGCTGTTCTGGCCGGAAGGCCCCCTGAGCGTGAGCTCGCTGAGGGTGGCGGTCCGGGACGGAGTCCTGCCGGTGACGATCGTCGCTGGCAAGATCCTGACCACGCGGCGAGCCGTGTTGGCGATGAGCGTCTGCCACCCGGCTCCGGGGCGGGAGGTCTCAGCCGACACGGACGCCGACCGAGAAGACCCGACCGACGACGCATTCGCGGCGGCGGTGACGAAGGCCTGTGCCCGCAGGCCGGAAAAGCAAAACCCCCGACGTCATCGCTGACGCCGGGGGTACCCGGAAGCCCGGGAATTCGCTGGCGGGATCGGTGGCCCTCAGAAAGCGCCGCTCCCGCCGATCACCCAACGACGGCATAGCCGTCATCGAGAACGAGATCATACAATGGCTAGGAATCGTAAGCAAGAGTCTCTCCGGCGCTTCGAGCTGGAGGTCCAGCGTGACGCGCTCGCCGTCGCGGCGGGCATCAAGCCGCCGCTGCAGTGGAAGACCGGACTGGCGATCGACGAGGACGATGTCCGCTTCAGGAGGGAGAAGGGTCGGCGCGACGTCTACGAGCATCGCAACATGCATGGCGCCTGGTTGTCGATGAGCATCCGGAAGGACGAGAAGCACGCCAACGAGTTGGCGCTGGCCGAAGCGCACCGCCGTCGCGAGGCCGATCGCGAGCGGCTCACCGGCAAGGTCCCCATCGAGCTCGTCCCGCTCCGGCAGATCGCGGCGAGGTATCTGGAGCTGATGGATCCGGGGCCCAATGCCAACAAGAAGCAGCTCGCCCTGCAGCGGAAGCGCGCCGTCGCCCTGGAGCGCATCCTGGGTTGGATGGGCAAGGACGCCCTGGGCGGCGACGCCATGCTGATGAAGTTCCGGGAGTACGAGAAGTGGCGCACGAAGCAGCGTGCCCGGCCCGGGACGGTCAACCTGGATCTCGTCAAGCCGTCGACCGCCGCGGACGATGCGCGGTGGCTGAGCGCGGCGCTCAACCGATACAACACCGAGAAGAACAAGGGCATCTACATCAGCGTCAAGAACCTGCCGCGCGCCAAGCCCCGGGACTTCTATCTCGACGAGGAAACCTACGTCCGCCTCCTCGTCACCCTGCGCCGCGGCTGGATCTGGGACGCCGCGAGCAACGACTGGGAGAAGGAGACAGTCGTCGATCCGCAAACGGGGGAAAGCAAGGTGCGGAACGTCGTCCATAAGACGTTCGTCCGGGAAGGCTATCGCGCGGTGTTCCGTGGGAGGCAGGCCCAGCGCGCCGTCATGACCGCCTTCTACACAGGCGCTCGTCACGGCATCGTCGTCGATCTGGGCTGGAAGGCCAATCCCGACTTCGGCTGGATCGACCTCAAGTCCAAGCGCGTATTCCAGACCGGTACCAGGTCCAAGCCCCAGCAGCGCGAGTCCGGCATCGTCACCTGGGACAACAAGAAGGCCCATCCGGTCTATATGGCCCGCCAGTTCAGGGTGCTCGCCGCAGCCTGGCACAAGGCGGACCAGCGCATCGGGGCGACCCATGTCGTGCAGCGCTTCGGCGCGGGCGGCGCTGGTTACGTCAGCCTGGCCCCTCTGCTGAAGTTGGTGCAGGAGGCCGGGATGCGGATCGGCGTCCCGAAGACGAAGCTCTGCTTCCACACGCTGCGCCACACCATCGTGACCATGCTCCTGCTCCGTAACTGCCCGAAGGAGGACACCGCGGACTTCATCAGCGACAGCATCCAGATGGTCGACCGGTGGTATTCCCATCTCGGCCTCGACAAGGCCTATGCCGGCAAGCACCTCGGCGCGGACAAGGCGGACATCCCGGTCCGCACCCCGCTGGAGGCCCTGGAGCTCCGAGATCGCGGCCCGATGCTCGCCAAGCAGGCGCGCCTGGCACGGGAGGCCAAGCTCGCCGAGGAAGCCAGGCTCGCCGCGGAGGCCCGCCGTGTCGAGGACGCCTGCAATCGGGTCGACACGGACCAGGACTTGGTCAGGCTTCGTAACGTCGCGTAGCGGGCGCCGAGATCAATGGGATTGCAAGGCCGGGAGCGAAAGCCCCGGCCTTTTTCGTCAGGTTCGGTAGAACCTGTTTCGCTCGATGATGCGCGACGCTTCCGTATCGGTCACCATCATCAGCGGTATGCCTTGGTCGCCGATGTGTCGGACGACCGCGGTGGCCGGGTGCGACCACTCCACAGGGTTTCCGTCCGCATCGTGATCGCTCACGACCCTTGCGGCCGGGACGATGCAGAGGTTGGGCTTGACGGCCTTGTATAGCGCGTCATCCGAATTGGGCTCCGCCCCGTGATGGGGAACCGTCAGAGTGTGAACGCCCTTGAGGTACTCACCGAAGTGAGTTTCCAGAGACGTCGCCCGGCTTCCGCGCAGGTCGGCATCACCCGTAGCGAGCCACGCCGATTTCTTGTTGAGGGAAAATAAATATAGGCCTTCAGAATTATTTCTATCGATGGTGCTTTCGGAAGATCGCCACCGATCGATGATATCGGAATAGACGCAAAGGGAAGTGAGATTGATCTTCTTGTCGCCATATACTTTTTTATATGCGCTCGTCAGCGTGGTCATTCCGTTCGTCACCAGGTCACGCAGATAGGACGCTTCCTTCAATTTATCCGGCGTCGCCTTAAGTTCCGCGATCAAGAGATCTCGTTTCTCTTCGGCCCATGGATCAACGTACATCAGCAGTCGCCAGTGACTGCCACCGACCAACGGCACGGCGAGGCCCTCGCTGTGGGTGATCTCGATGGCGTCAGCATCGACGTCGATCGGGCTTGAGCCCGCCTGCGCCCGACTGCCAATTATGCGCAACGGCGATTGCGGGATATCAAGTCCGGGCAATCTGGCAGGCCCTTCGCCGTCTTCGGATGCCGGCGGCTCTTCCCGACCGGGAGCCCCTCCATCCCCGCCTGCGACGACGATGACCTTGCGCGCCCCTCGGGCTCTGAGGGCGGCTACGGGGTCCACCGTCATGTCGACGAGGAACCCGTCGCCCTCGACGGTCGATTGGGAACCGGCGATCTTCTCCCGCTCCACCATAGCCATGGCGAAGGCCAGCAAGCGCTCGATCGGCTCCAGCATCGGAAGCACGACGATGTCGGCAACGATCTCCGGGGGGCTGCTGGGCGCGTAGGCCACTCCCGGAGCGACCTTCTTGCGGAGCAGCCTCGGCAGGCCGTTGATGTGGTCGTCATGGATATGGGAGAGGAACAGGACGTCGATTTCCGTGACGCCTCTGCTCTCCATCCTTCCGAGATAGGCCTCGATATCCCTTTGACGGGCCGCGGGATGCTTCGAGCCGCAGTCATAGATGTAGCGCAGCTCCTGGGGGTCCCCGTTCGCCGCCCAACTCGAAATCGTTGAGCTGTGGAAGAAGCCTTGCCCGACCGGGTGCTGCACGCGCGTGTGGAGGATGGACAAGGCGGGCCCCGCGTCTGCGCACGCCATGCGCGTGCCCTCCATGACTAGCCGGGCGGGGTCGGACCGGCAAATCCAGCCAATATCGGCGATCGGTCAACCTGCCGGCATCGGGAATGGAAGGGTTTCGGGGCTTGCGCGCCGCGCCGCGAATCGCCCATGGTGTGGGAAGGGAGGGGCGCCCGTCGTCCCCGTTTCGCGGCCGCGGCGGCGGCCCTTCAGGCTAAGCGCCCGCGCCCCGGGACGGAATCCCGACCCCTTCGAGAGACCGCCGATTCCTCCTTGTAAGTCATTCCCCAGATAAATTCGTGGTTCTCGTTCGGCTTGTTCCTTTTTCGTTTCGTCTGAGCCGGCTTGTTTTGGCTTGAAATCGTCCCCATTGGGACCCCCGTGAATTTCCCTCAATTCTCGATTTTCCGAGATGAAAGCATTCCAGTTCGCGCCTGCTTTCCAGACGCATCCAGGCCGCGGCCGAACTGGCCAGGATTGTTTCGCGGGGCCACGCGCCCCGGGATCTCCGCGAAGCCTTGCTCGCCGGTCAGCATGTCGACAGTGACCAGGCCGTTTTTGAACGTCAGGGCCTTGAGGATGGCACGCAGCGATTGGTTGATCGCGTTGCGAGCCGCTGGGCGCTCGTCAGGCGGGATAGCATCGAGCCGGCGATAGAACGCCAACAACGCCGGCAAGGACTGCTCATGGGCAATCTCGCGGGTTCCGGAGGCCTCCCGATCGAGTCCCTCGATCTCGGCCGTGATCGTGCGCTGCTCGTCGCGCAATTCCCGGAAAGCCTGGGTGAGCATTCCGTCATCGTCGTCGATCCGCTGCATCTGCGTCGCGAGCCGGGCTGCCCGAGCCGTGACGTCGGCCAGGGCGATCCTGCGCTTGGCGACAATGTCGGCGAGATCGTCGAAGCGAGAGCGTGAGGATTGCAGCAGTTCGTCCGCTCGTTGTTCAATGACGAAGATCACAGCCGCCTGGACGGCTGCATAGTCGTAGCGGTGCCGGTGTTCGCAATCGGCGAGCGTCGCGCGCTGGCAGATCAGCTTGGGACCCGACGACCGCGCACCCTTGTTCTCTATCGTCATGCCGGCACCGCAGGCGCCGCAGACGCACAGACCCTGGAAGAGGTTCTTAAAGGAACCCTTCCGACCGCCCGAGCCCGCTCGCAGGCCGGAGGCGGCCCTTGCACGCTCGGCGGTCAGCCGGTCGACCGCGGCCGGATAGTAGCCGGTGATGGGCTCAAGCGAGATCTTGCGCTGACCCTTTGGGCTCAAGGATGGGCGGTACTCTCCGAAGGCCTCGCCTCCCGTTAGGATCTTCTGGATGTAGGAGTCCGACCAGACCGGCTCCGGGCGTTTGGCCGACACGGGCGTCCAAGGCTCGACCTTCCTCGCGATCAGGTCCTTGACGATCTGGCGACGACCCCGGCCCTTGATCGTCTGCTCGAACATCCACCGGACCTCGGCGGCGCGTTCCTCGATCAGCTCGTAGCCATCCTTCGTCAGCCTGATCCACGCCGGGCACCGATTGCCGTGCGGAGCATGGACCTCTCGGGCCTTGGCGATCTTCGCCTTCCAGGCCTTACCGACCCGGTCCGACTTCACCTCGCTCTCGGAGTTGCTCCGACCGAACGTCATCGCACCAATGATGATGGTCATCATGCGCTGCATGCCCGTGCCATCGCGCGAGTAGCGCACGCCGTCCGTCACGGTGACGATGGCGACGTCCTTGGTCAGGATGCCGCTGAACACGGCCAGCGCGGCGAACGGATCTTGGCGAGAAAGCCTATCGAGGTTCTCCATGACGAGGGTCGAACCTGGCGCGACGCGCCCTGCGTCGATCGCCGCGATCAAGCGTCCCAACTCGCCCTTGAGGATGTGGGCGCCGACGAACGCGCTGAACCCGATGTCCTGGAGCATGACATCCGCTACGAGGCGCTCCTTGGCGCACCATCCCATTAGGCCTTCGACCTGCCGCTCCTGCCCTTGGCCGGCCGCCTGCTCCTCGCTCGACAGCCTGACATACAGGACGACGATGGGCCGATCGGTCGGCGCTCCAGCAAGCTTTGTCAGCATTCCAACAGCCTTAACGGATTCCGAAACTGCTTACAACCTTCTGATGAACGGGCCGCCAGGCGCCGGCAAATCGATGCTGGCGAGCCGGCTGCCCTCGATCCTGCCGCCGCTGACGCCGCGCGAACTGCTTGAGGTCTCGATGGTGCTCTCGGTCGCGGGCCATCTCGCCGACGGCGCGCTGACGGACCGAAGGCCGTTTCGCGCGCCGCACCACTCGGCCTCGATGGCGGCGCTGGTCGGCGGCGGTCTGCAGGCCAAACCCGGCGAGATCTCGCTCGCCCATCACGGCGTGCTCTTCCTCGACGAGTTGCCGGAGTTCCAGGCGCAGGCGCTCGATGCGTTGCGCCAACCGATGGAGACCGGCGACGTGCTGATCTCGCGCGCCAATCATCGCGCCGTCTATCCCGCCCGCTTCCAGCTCGTGGCGGCGATGAACCCGTGCCGCTGCGGCAAGGCGACCGAGCCCGGCTTCGCCTGCCGCCGCCAGCAGAACGAGCGCTGCATGGCGCAGTACCAGAGCCGCATTTCCGGTCCGATGCTCGATCGTATCGACATCACCATCGACGTGCCGGCTGTCACGGCGTCGGATCTGATCCTGCCGGCGCCGAGCGAGGGATCGGCCGAGGTCGCAGCCCGTGTCGCGGCGGCTCGCGCCATCCAGACCGCGCGCTTCGAGGCGCTGGGCATGGGGCATGTCACGACCAATGCCGGCTGCCCTGCCAATCTGCTCGACGAGATCGCGCGGCCCGACAAGGCCGGGCTCGCGCTGCTGCGCGACGCCGCCGACGCGATGCGGCTGACGGCACGCGCCTATCACCGGGTTCTCAAGGTGGCGCGCACGCTCGCCGATCTCGACGGTCAGGCGACGATCGGGCGAATTCATCTGGCCGAGGCGCTGTCATATCGTTCGCGCGTCGACCAGGTCGCGCAGGCGGCGTGACCGGCTGGGCCGTCGCGGCAGGGTTAACCGATTGCATCATGCAATCCCTCGACTTCGACGGTCCAGCCAACGGTTTCTCAATCGGGCGATGATAGGCAAGGGGGCATGGATATGTTGCCCGCCGCCATGTCGTTCTGGATCGCCGCCGCGCTCGGGCTGGCGGCGACCGTCTTTGCGGTGGTGATGCTGCGGCAGCGCAACCGGATATTCGGTCAGGCGACTGATCTGGCAGCCGACATCGAGACGCTGAATGACCGCCTCTGGGCGCTGGCCGACAGCGAGGAGCGCTATCGCAGCCTGATCGAGGCGCAGGGCGACCTTATCGTGCGCCGCGATGGCGGCCGGATCGTCTACGCGAACGCGGCCTATGCCGCGCTGCTCGGTCTCTCCGAGGCCGATGTCGCCGGCAGTACGGCGCAACCCACCCGGATCGCGAGCCGGCCGGCGCAGGCGCTCGATGACGGTACGCGTGTCTTCGACGAATGCCTCGGGAGCGCCGAGGGCGAGCGCTGGATCTCCTGGGTCGAGACAGTCGTTCCGGTGGCGTTCGGCAAGACCGTGCTGCAGCGCGTCGGCCGCGATATCACCGCCCGCATCGCCGGCGAGCAGGAACTGGTCGAGGCGCAGCGTCGGGCCGAGAGCGCCAGCGAGGCCAAATCGCGCTTTCTGGCGACGGTAAGCCATGAGTTCCGCACACCGCTCAACGGCATCCTGGGTATGGCCGACCTGCTCGGCGACACGAGGCTCGACCCCGAACAGGCGACCTATGTCGCCGCGTTGCGGACCTCGGGCGAGGCGCTGCTTTCGCTCGTCGACGACATTCTCGACGTCGCCAAGGTCGAGGCCGGCAAGCTCGAACTGACCTGCGAGCCCTTCGATCTCGCCGCGCTGACCGAAACCGTAACCGAATTGATGGCGCCGCGCGCACAGGCCAAGGGGCTGGAGATCGCGACCTTCGTCGCGCCGGGCCTGCCGAACCGTCTGGTCGGCGATCGCGACCGCATGCGCCAGATCCTGCTGAACCTCGTTGGAAACGCGATCAAGTTCACAGAAGCTGGCGGCGTCGGCATTCGGCTCGCTCGCAACGAGGGCATGGTCGAGATCAGCGTCGGTGACACCGGGCCGGGCATTGCGGAGGATCGCCTGCAGGCGATCTTCGAGGAATTCGAGCAGGCCGACAACACGTCGACACGCAACCATGAGGGCACCGGGCTTGGATTGGCGATCGTGCGGCGGCTCGCCCTGCTGATGGGTGGGGATGTCGGTGTCGAGAGCAGGCCGGGCGCTGGCGCGCTGTTCCGGGTGCGCCTGCCGCTGCTGGCGACGCAGGACGCGACGGTCCTGACGCCGCCGAACTGGTGCGACCAGCGCGTGCTCATCGTCTCCGCCGCTCCGTTTGGCGGGCGCTTCCTGACTGAGACGATCGAGGCGACGGGAGCTGCCACCACGCTCGTCGTGGAGCCGGGCGAGGCCTTGGCGCTGCTGCGTGACGACCCCGCCTTCGATGCGGTGCTGATCGATCAGGCGGTCGGGGCCGGTACGGCGCGCGCGCTGGCGCAGGCGGCTGATGAGGCCGGGTTGCGCGAGCGGCTGATCATGCTGTCGCCGACCGAGCGCCGCCAGTTCGGCGTGCCGCGCGAGGCCGGCTTCAGCGGCTTCCTGATCAAGCCGGTAAGGGCTCGCTCGCTTTATGAGCGCCTGTCGCCGCAGCCCGCGCCGAGTTTGTCACGGGACATCGTTCGGGAACCGGTTGCCGAGCTGGCTCCGGCCGCGGCCCGGCGCATGACCGTGCTCGTCGCCGAGGACAACGAGATCAACGCGCTGCTGGCGACGCGGACGCTGGAGCGGCTCGGCTGCACCGCTGTCTGGGCGCGCAACGGGCGTCAGGCCCTGGCTCAGATCGAGGCGAGCCTTTCCGGTCTGCAGCCTGCCTTTGGCCTCGTGCTGCTCGACATCCGCATGCCCGAGCTCGACGGATTGGCTGCCGCGCGCGCCATCCGCGCTCTGGAGCGACAGGCGAAAGTGGTTTCGGCCCTGCCGTTGATCGCCGTCACCGCCAATGTCTCGCCGGCCGATCGCAGCGCCACGATTGCGGCTGGTATGGATGATTGCCTGGCTAAGCCTATCGATCGTGCCGCCTTGCGCCAATGGCTCGACCGCGCCGAGGCAGGACATGTCGCCATGTCGGAGTTTCCGATGACGGCGTGACATTGCGTCACAGGCTTGACGCAGTTTCGTCGCGATCCTGTCAGATGCTCGGCGCTAGCGTCACCGGTGGCCGGACGCGACGGCGCAGGGGCAAGACAAGCGATGGCACTCGACGCCTTTCGTGGGAACGGAAAGCCGGCAAAGCAATTGCCGGCCGGCCATCCGCTGCTTTCGCGATTGTCGCCGTTCATGCCGATCACTGGCGACGCCATGCGCCGCATCAATCCCCGCCCGTCCGAGACCGATCCGCTATCGGGCACGCTTGGCCGTTGCGGTTCGCTCGAGGTGCGGTTGGCGCGGGGGCCGCGCGAGATCTGGCGGGCGCAGCGTCTGCGCTACCGCGTATTCTATCAGGAAATGTCGGCGCGTCCCGACGTTGTCGCGCGGGTGTTCCGTCGCGATGCCGATCGCTTCGACAACCATTGCGACCATCTTCTGGTGATCGACCATGCCGCGCGCGGCCGCTTCGGCGGCACCAAGCCCAGGGTCGTGGGCACCTACCGCTTGATGCGACAGAGCGCGGCGACGCGACTGGGCGGCTTCTATACCCAGGGCGAGTTCGATCTCGCACCGATGATCGTGCGTCACACCGGCCTCCGTTTTCTCGAACTCGGCCGCTCCTGCGTGCTGAAGCCCTACCGCACCAAGAAGACGGTCGAGCTGCTCTGGCACGGCATCTGGGCCTATATCCGTCACCATCGCATCGACGCGATGTTCGGTTGCGCGAGCTTCGACGGCACCGATCCCGATGCGCTCGCGCTGCCGCTGAGCTTCCTGCACCACCATGCCAGCGCCGAGGGCGACTGGGGTGCGTCCGCACGACCGGAGCGCTATGTCGCGATGGATCGTCTGCCCGCCGCCACCATCGACATGAAGCTGGCGCTGAAGGCGATGCCGCCGCTGATCAAGGGCTATCTCCGGCTCGGTGCGCGCTTTGGCACCGGCGCGGTGGTCGACCGGCAATTCGGCACCACCGACGTGCTGGTGATCCTGCCCGTGGCCGCGATCGACCGGCGTTATGTCGAGTATTACGGCGACGAGGGCCAGCGCTACGCGGCGTGAGGGCTATTCGCCGCTCGCCGCCAGCGCCATCAGCGCCTCGCGATAAGTTGGATAGCGGAAGGTGTAAGCCAGTTCCCGCTTCACCAGCGCATTCGAGACGCGCTTGTTCTCGCCATAGAAGCTCGCCGCCATTGCCGAAAGCTTCGCCGGGTCGAAAGGCTGCTCCGGCGGCGCCTCGATGCCGATCAGCCCGGCCGCGAAGGTGACGATATCCTGCGGCGGCGCGGGCTCGTCGTCGGTGACGTTGTAGACCGCGCCGTTGCGTGGCCGGTCGAGCGAAGCCAGCAGCACACCGGCGATGTCCTGCGTATGGATGCGGTTGAAGACCTGGCCGGGCTTGATCAGGCGTCGCGCCGTGCCCTGGCGCAGGTTGACGATGGCGTTGCGGCCGGGCCCGTAAATGCCGGACAGCCGGAATATCTGGACGGGCTTGCCGGTCTTCTCGCCGAAGGCGAGCCAGGCGTCGTCCGTGGCGAGCCGCAGTTGCGAGCGCGCGCTGGTCGGC
This sequence comes from Allobosea sp. P2_A10, assembly GCF_056405115.1. Classification (NCBI taxonomy): domain Bacteria; kingdom Pseudomonadati; phylum Pseudomonadota; class Alphaproteobacteria; order Hyphomicrobiales; family Alloboseaceae; genus Allobosea; species Allobosea sp. P2_A10. Next base: position 137,942 of record NZ_JBFUCS010000008.1, read on the forward strand.
CGGCACGGCCCGTTTTCGTCGATCCACGCTCCGCCGTGGTCGCCATAGACGCCGATGGTCGAGAGATAGCCGATCCAGCGCAGATCAGGTGCTGCCGAAAGCTGGCCTGACAGGCTGGCGAGCGCCGGGTCGCCGTCCTCGCCCGGCTGGGCCGAGACCAGAACCGCGTCGGCCTCCGCGACCGCCGCGGCGAGCCGCGAGGAGACGGCGAAGCCGTCGAAGACCAGCGTCGGCACGCCCTCGCGGCTCAGGCGCCCGGCCTTGTCGGCGGAGCGCACAGTCCCGGTGACCTCCCAGCCGCGTTCCTGCGCCGCGCGCGCGAAAAAACCGGCGGTATAGCCGAGGCCGATGATGACGAGCTTCATGAGGCGATATCCGGTTGGGGCAGGGCCGGCAGCCACTCGGTGCGGACGGCTTCGTCCCTTTCCCGCGCCAGCATCGCTGGCGCAAGGGCGCAGGCGCGGCCGGGCGCGAGCCTGAGCAAGGCCCAGGCTGCCATGGCGCGCACCAGCGGCGACTGATCGCCGAGCAGCCTTTCGGCGACGCTGGACAGGTCCGGCTTGCCGCTGTTGCCGATCGCGATCAGGACGTTGCGGGTGAAACGGTCGCGGCCGGTGCGCTTCACCGGCGTTCCCGCGAAGAGCTTCCGGAAGGCGAGGTCGTCGAGCGCTGCGAGTTCTGCCAGAGGCAGGGCGTCGAGTTCGTCCTTCAGCGCTAGGCGCGTCTCCTGCGCGGCCTGTGCGAACTTGTTCCAGGGGCAGACGGCGAGGCAATCGTCGCAGCCGAAGACTCGGTTGCCGATGCCGGGACGAAGTTCCGCATCGATATGGCCGGCATGCTCGATCGTGAGATACGCGATGCAGCGGCGGGCATCGAGCTGGTAGGGCGCCGGGAAGGCGTCCGTCGGGCAGATATCGAGGCAGCGCGTGCAGGAGCCGCAATGATCGGCTTCGGGCGCGTCGGGTGGCAACTCGGCCGTGGTGTAGATCGCGCCCAGGAACAGCCATGAGCCGTGCTCGCGCGAGACCAGCACGGTATGCTTGCCCTGCCAGCCGAGGCCGGCGGCCTCGGCGAGCGGCTTTTCCATCACCGGGGCCGTATCGACGAAGACCTTGACGTCGACGCCGCCCTTGGCCGCAAGCAGGCCCGCCACGCTCTTGAGCTTGCCCTTGATGACGTCGTGATAATCGCGCCGCCGGGCATAGAGCGAGATCGCGGCCCTGTCGGTCTGGCCGAGAATGGCGAGCGGGTCGCCGTCCGGCGCATAGCTCATGCCGAGCATCACGACGGAGCGGGTCTGGTCCCAGAGCGCGCGCGGATCGGCGCGCTCAGTCCGGCGCTCCTCCATCCAGCCCATCTCGCCATGGTGGCCGGCGGCGAGCCATGCCGCGAGGCGTTCGGGCGCATCGGGGATCGCGGCGGCCGAGGCGATGCGGGCGATGGAGAAGCCTTCGGCGCGAGCGCGCTCTACGACCGCCTGCTTGAGGCGCTCGTTCTTCAGAAGTCCAGATTGTCGTAATGCGCGCTCGGGGCCATGCCTGGCACCCGGTCGCTCAGCAGCGGCCGGAAGCTCGGCCGGGACTTGATCCTCGCATACCATGCGCGCGCGGCCTCATCCTCTTCCCAGGGCACGTCGCCGAGATAGTCGACGCAGGAGATATGCGCCGCCGCCGCAAGGTCGGCATAGCTCAAATCCGGCCCTGCCAGCCAGTTCCGCTTGGCCGTAAGCCAGGCGATATAGCGCAGATGATAGCGCACATTCGCGCGCGCGGCGCGGATCGCGCTCATCTCCGGCGGGCCGCCGCCTTCTTCCCGGCCCATGAAGCGCTTCATCACCTTTTCCAGCACGAGCGGGGAAGTGATCTCGGCGTCGAACTTGATGTTGAACCAGTCGAGCAGGCGGCGCACCTCGACGCGCTCGGCCGGACTTTCCGGCAGAAGCCTGCCCTGACCCAGCGCCAGACCGCGCGTTTCGTCGAGATATTCGGCGATCACCCCGCCGCCGGGCACGACCAGGCCGCTATCCTCGCGGAAGACCGGCGTCGTGCCCGCCGTATTGAGTTCGAGGAACTCGCGCCGGCGCTCCCAGACGCGCTCTTCGACCAGTTCGGCCTCGAAACCGAACTCGCCGAGAACGAGTCGGACGAAACGCGAATGCGGGCACAGCGGATAATGATGCAGGGTCGCCATGGCACTCTTGAAGCAGGCAGGTGCGGCTGAAGCGGGGCCGACATGAATTCGCTGCGCAGTCATGCGCCGGGCGCTTGCTATAGTCGCAGGCGTGAGGTGTCACAACCCGGTCGCGCCCGGATGATCCGATTTGGCGGGATCCCGTTTGCGACTTGGTAACCGAATTGCAAAGAGCTTGGCCCATGAAGGCGCGCGGTCTACCAGCACCGCAGCGCACGCGAATCGCCTGAAGGACCAGCGGTCATGCAGAATCTCATCGAAGCGATCGTGCTCGGCATCGTCGAGGGCCTCACCGAGTTCCTGCCGGTGTCCTCGACGGGCCATCTGCTGCTGCTAGGCCACTTTCTCGGCTTCGAATCGAACGGCAAGAGCTTCGAGGTGCTGGTCCAGCTCGGCGCGATCCTGGCGATCATGCTGGTCTATTTCCGCCGCCTGCTCGACATCGCGCTCCGGCTGAAGAGCGATCCGGCGGCGCGTCGCTTCGTCATCGGCGTCCTGATCGCCTTCCTGCCGGCGGCTGCGATCGGAGCCGTGCTGCACGGCTTCATCAAGAGCGTGCTGTTCAACCCGTTCCTGGTCTGCTGCGCGCTGATCGCCGGCGGGCTCGTGCTGCTCGTCGTCGACGAGCTCGAACTCGAGGTCAAGCACACCGACGCCACGACATTCCCGCTGCCGATGTATCTCAAGATCGGCTTCATCCAGTGCCTGGCGATGATTCCCGGCGTCTCGCGCTCGGGCTCGACCATCGTCGGCGCGATGCTGCTGGGCGCCAGCAAGCGCGCCGCGGCGGAGTTCTCCTTCTTCCTCGCCATGCCGACCATGGCGGGCGCCTTCGCCTACGACCTGCTCAAGAGCTACAAGCTGCTGACCTTCGACGATGGGCTGCTGATCGTCGTCGGCTTCGTCGCGGCGTTCTTCTCGGCGCTGATCGTGGTCAGGAGCTTCCTCGACTACGTCTCCAAGCGCGGCTTCTCGCTCTTCGCCTGGTGGCGCATCATCGTCGGCATGGTCGGGCTGGCGGGTCTGTGGATCGTCGGCTGAGGCCTGAGTGGAATCCACGATCGCGTTGTGGTCGTTGGCTGGCCTGATAAGCTGCGCTCCATGAGGACACGCTTGGCACGATGCGCTTGCGGCCAGCTCGGCGTCGCCTGCGATGGCGAGCCCGCCAGCGTGTCGCTGTGTCATTGCCTCGCCTGCCAGAGGCGAACCGGCAGCACCTATGGCATTGCGGCCTTCTTCTCTCGCGATCGAATCCACGTCTCCGGCGAAGCGGCGCGTTTCACGCGGCCATCCGACAGCGGCCATGCCGTGACGCATCATTTCTGCCCGGGCTGCGGCAGCACTGTCTACTGGGAGCCCTCGCGTAAGCCAGAGCTCGTGGCGGTGGCGGTCGGCGCTTTCGGCGATCGGGACTTTCCGGCGCCGGGGAAGAGCGTGAATGGCGAGCATCGTCACGCCTGGGTGTCGACGCCGGGCTGAAAAGCGCCTTACGCCGAGGGCGGGTCGGCCGCGATCGCATCCGTAACCATCCGCGCCCGGACCGCCGCCGCCAGCGGCAGCGAGCCGGTCTGGCGCTCGATCATGCGATGCACGACCGGCGGATTGGGCCCCTTGTGCAGGTCGCGGACGCGGTCGCCGATCTCGGCGTCGGCCTGGGTGACGCGCTGGTTCTGGCGGACATATTCGACCCAGGTCGGGCTGTCGTAGCGCTCGATCCAGAGCTCGGGATTGGTCAGGTCGCGCAGGAGCGCCCAGTGGCGCGCACCGTCGCGGCGGCGGATGCGGCGGCGTTCGGCCATGATGCCGAGGAAGGCGACGACGTCCTTCTCCGCGACCAGGAACTCGATCGTGACGATCACCGGCCCGCTGCGCGGCTCGATGTCGACGGCGACCTGGGGCTCGCGCCAGCGGCTGAGCGGGTCGAGATTGAGCGCCTCCAGCGGCGGCAGGGCATAGCGCAGCCCAAGCGCCGCGCCGGCCAGGAGGGTGAAGGCGGCGAGCAGCAGCGCCTGCTCCGTGCCGAGATAGAGGATCGCCCGGCCCCAGCTCCAGCTGCCGAGCGCCATGCCGCCGAAGGCGCCCATCTGGTAGAGCGCCAGCGCCCGGCCGACGACCCAGCGCGGGGCCGAGAGCTGCACGGTCGCATTGAAGGTCGAGAGCGTCAGCACCCAGCAGGCCCCGCCGACGCAGAGCGCCGGGATGGTCAGCCACAGGCTTGTGCTGATGGCGATGAGCGCGGTCGATACGGCGAAGGCCGAGAAGGTCGCCCGCACCAGCGCCTCGGTGGTCAACATCCGCCGCAGGCGCGCGCTCATGAACGCGCCAGCGACCGCGCCGGCTCCGAATGCGCCCAGCAGCACGCCGAAGGTCAGCGGCCCGCCCTTGACGAGATCGCGCGCGATCAGCGGCAGCAGCGCCAGCACGACGATGCCACCGAAGCCGAAGGCGAAAGAGCGCAGGATGACGCTGCGGATATTGGGCGACATCGCGACATAGCGCAGGCCCGCGCTCATCGCGATGCCCAGCGTCTCGCGCGGCAGCAGGCGCTCGACCTTGGGCGGTTGCCAGCGCCAGAGCACGGCGATCAGCGCGACATAGCTGACGGCGTTGATGGCGAAGGCAGCAAACGCCCCCGATGCGGCGACGATGGCGCCGCCGATGGCCGGGCCGACGCTGCGGGCGATGTTGAAGGCGACGCTGTTCAGCGTCACGGCGGCGGGAACGTCGCTGCGCGGCACCATGTCGCCGACCGACGATTGCCAGGCGGGGTTGTTCAGCGCCGTGCCGCAGCCGATCAGGAAGGTGAAGCTCAAAAGCCACCATGGCGTCAGCCAGCCGAACCAGGCGAAGACGGCTAGCCCGATCGAGACCGCGAACATGAAGCCCTGAGCGGTCAGCATGATCCTGCGGCGGTCGTAATTGTCGGAGACCGCGCCCGCCGCGAGCGAGAACAGCATCACCGGCAGCGTCGTCGAGGCCTGGACCAGCGCGACCATGTCGGGCGAGGCCGCAATCGAGGTCATCATCCAGGACGCGCCGACGGCCTGGATCAATCCGCCGAAATTCGAGGCGAGGCTGGCAAACCAGACCGCGCGGAAGATCGGCTGGCGCAGCGGCAGGAAAGGCGAGGTCGATTGCGAAGAGACGCTGACGCCTTCCGCCGCGAGATCGTCGGCTATCGGCTGGGCGTTGGGATCGTCAGGCATCCCTAACGGTTAGAGGCTCACGGCAGCACTGCCAACCGTGATCACGACCCCGTCTGCGCGGAAAGTCCTTCGCTGCGCCGCGCCCGTCGCGGCGGCTTCACCGCAGGCGCGCGCCAGGCATGGCCGGCCGCGACCACGAGCCCCGCCAGCGCCACCCAATGGCCCGGCCGCAGGAAGCTGATGTCCTGATAGGTCACCGCGTCGAAATTGGCCTGGAACACCATCCAGGCGGAAACGCCGGTGGTCAGCGCATACCACGCCGTCTCGCAGAGCGCGGTCGCCAGCCCCGTTGCGATAGCAGCCATGGCGATCACCAGCGGCGTCACCTTCAGCTTGAAGCGGTAGAGCCCGCGATAGAGCATCAGCAGCGCAAACAGCCCGTTCAGCAGCGCCGGCTGGGTGACGTCGATCTTGGATTGCAGGGCGAAATGCAGCAGGCCGAGGCCGGTGATCAGATAGACCAGATTGTGCAGCCGCTGCCAGTTCTTGCCGCCCATGCGTCGGATCATGCCGTCGGTCGAGGTCACGCCGAGCGCGACCAGCCCAAGCAGCGCGACAAAGCCGATGGTCAGGTAGAAGCGCTTGACGATCTCGGAGACGATAAGCCCCCAGTCGAAGGCGAGATCGATGCAATAGAGCGTCAGATGGCCCGCGGCATAGGCCAGGACGGAAAGGCCGAGCATGCGGCGGATGCCGATCAGCTTGCCCCAGTCGAGCAGCTTTCGCAGCGGCGAGATCGCCAGCGTCACCAGCAGCAGGCGAATCGCCCAGGTGCCGGTGTCGTGCACCGCCCGCGTCCAGGGCTTCGAGCCGAGCTGATGCGTCCACGCCTCGTAGATCAGGATCAGCGCCGGAACGAGCACCAGCGCGAACGCGATGGCGCGCAGGGGCGACACCCGTCCCTGCCGGTCCAGCCATGGCGCATAGGCGCGCAGATCGACCCCCGTCATGCGTCTCTCATCTCGCGTCTCTTGATCTCACTTGCATTCGGTGACCGGGATACGCGACAGGCCTTGCCTCTGTCTTGCACGTTCGCACACAACAGCGTGAACGACCGATTCCGCAACGCCTCGCCACGGACCTCGCCATGCCCACCAACACGCCAGTCGTCGTCTTCGATGTCGGAAACGTCCTGCTGCGCTGGGATCCGCGCCTGCTTTACCGCGACCTGATCCCCGAAGACGAAAAGCTGCACTGGTTCATGCAGAACGTCTGCACGGCGGCCTGGAACATCGAGCAGGATCGCGGCCGTTCATGGGAGGAGGGCGTAGCCCTGCTCGTCGCCGCCCATCCCGAATGGGAGGCGCAGATCAGGGCCAATGACGTGCGCTGGCACGAGACCGTGCCCGGTATCGTCGAAGACAGCGTCGCGATTCTGGCCGAGCTGAAGGCCAAGGGCGAAAAAGTCTACTCAATCACCAATTTCTCGCGCGAAAAATGGGCGGAATGCCTGATCCGCTTCCCCTTCCTGCAGAGCTTCGACGGCGCGATCGTCTCGGCCCATGAGCGTCTCATCAAGCCCGATCCCGCGATTTTCCGGGTGCTGCTTGAACGCTACGGGCTGGAAGCAGGCGACTGCGTCTTCGTCGACGACAGCGCCAGGAACATCGAGGCTGCCCGTTCCGTCGGCATGAAGGCCGTCCACTTCGTCGAGCCGATCGATCTGCGCGCTAGACTGCGCGCGCACGGCGTTGCGCTGTAGCAGCCTGCATCTGGAAGAACTGTCAGGCGGAGCGCAGGTATTCGCAGCGCTCTCGAGCCAGCCTCCGGCTTGACCACCACCTTCGCCGCCGCAATATTTGCGTCTTCGACAGGATAGGGTCGCGCCGGATGCCCGGCGGGAGGGCGTCATGCTGACGAGCCAGCTTTTTTCGGGCAACAAGCGCCTCGTCGCCTGTTCGGTGTCCAACCCGCAGCACATCCTCACGGGTGACAAGGGCGAGCATGTCGCGCTGATCCAGTATGCCCTGCTGGTGATCGAGAAGGCGGCGATCACCGATGCCGAGCTCGACGCCGGGAGCTACGGCAAGACCACGGCCGCCGCCGTGCTGCAATACAAGACCAAACGGTCGATCATCAACGCGAGCTATCAGACCAAGCCCGACAACGTCGTCGGCATCATGACGATCAAGACCCTCGATGCGGAAATCCGGTTGATCGAGCGCTTGCAGGGGCGGCTGGATTTCGGCCGGCCCGCGGCGGGCAAGCTGACGAACTGGAACAACTGACGATGCAGGCCGCGACCCCCTCGACCCGAAGGTAGCCTTCCGATGGCCCACAACGTCGACATGTCGACCCTGAAGCACAATTTCAACTTCGGTCTGGTCAAGCCCGCGCTCGACCTGTCGCGGACATGGGCCGTGCTGCATCTGACGCAAGGCTGCAAAACCAGCGAAATTCCGACGCTGGACGCAGGCCGCAAGGTCGAGGAGGTCATCAGCGGCGCGGCCTGGAGCGGTCAAAGCGACTTCAAGCTCAAGGCCGGCGCCAGGGCGGCCGATTTCGAGTACGGCTACACGCAGACCGCGACCTTCGGTACGTTTTATGCTCAGTATGCTGGCGAAAAGCCGCAGCTGGGCTCGATCAGCGTCGGCCTCGGTCTGGACGCCACGACCTTTCCCGATGGCGGCACGACGCACCGGCCCTGGAGTTCGCCTAACGCGGCCAACCGGCAGAAGGAGGCGGGTGACGTCATCACCTGCCAGCACAGGGACCATCCCAACATCATCTTTCCGTTGACGATGGTGAACAGGAACGAGGACTTCAAGAACAGTCCGGCGATCACCAATCTCCTGCAACTCGTCAAATACAGCCTCTCCTTCCACGCCCTGCTGTGTGAGAGGAAGAAGACCGGGGCGACGCTGACCCCGGTCGCCAGCTTCCGCTGGGAGGTCGCATGGGGTTTTGAGCTGAAGTATCGGCAGGGCAAGCCGCAGATCGTCCGCAACAGCTCGACGAAGACCTTCTCAGCCATCGTCGAGGGCGCGCCGAGCCTGAACGCGGACGAGGAGAAGCAGTTGCCGAAAACCTCGGGCTCGCTGTTCAACACCGAGGTCAACGCGATGCTTCAGCGCGCCTTCCGGGACCAGCAATCGGGCCTGCGCCGCTATGACAGCACCTGGTTCCTGAACATACCCAAGGACTTTTTCACCTGAGACGGCGGCGCGCGCTCAGGCCCGGCCTGCGATCAGATGCTCCAGACGAAAAAAAGCCCCGGACGCAATGCGCCCGGGGTCTGTGATCGCGCTACCAGCGCCGCCAGCGACGGCGATAAAAGCGGGGCCGGCCATAATAGCGCCGGCGATAGAAGCGCGGCCGATAATAGCGCCGTCGCGCGTATCGCCGCCGGCGATAGTAATATTGCGAAAAATCAGCGTCGGCCTTGTCGAGCGCTGCCGAATCGAGCTCCACACCGTCATCGGCCGGCCCGGCCATCGCTGGCGCAGCCTCCTTGGCGACAGCCATCGTCACGCCGCCCACGCTGGCAGCCGTCAGGCCGCCGATCAGGGTGGTGATAAAGGAACGTCTGTCCATTCCGGTCCCTCCTTGGTCTCCGGTTGCAACCCTTCCGGTCGCGACCGCACGTCGCCCCCATAAGGAACGCGAGGACGATTCCGAGGTTCCATCTGTCGCGCGCCAGCGCGCGCTGACTTGCTCCGGAACCACTCCCGTCATCCCGGGCGAGCGAAGCTCGAGCCGGGAGCCATCGTCGGACACGACAGTGCCTTGCGATGGATCTCGGAACTGCTCTTTTCCAACGAGCCGGTGCTCGATGACCGCGATACGGTGATCGCCGCCATCCGCAATGCTTTGAGATGACGCGCTGGAAGAACCCCTCTCCCGGATGGGAGCGGGGCAGGGGTGAGGGACTGCCGCTGATCGCAAAAGCGACGGCGCAGCCGTGCGCTCCCCTTCTCCCCTCGGGGGGAGCAGGAAAACACCGTTGCGCCTCCAGCGAAACTTATCCCCGCCCCACCTCAAGGCCCCTATCCTGCCACCACCTCATCCCCGAGGGGCGGCCGTCCGGAGGCATGCTGGCGACCGGGATGTGAGCGGCGCCTGCGGGTGGGTTTGCAGCCCACACTCGGGAGGCTTCGGGGCACCGCCCTGGGGGTACTACGGCCCCTGCGCGAGGAGCTCGCTGGAACGGTCGGCGGCATCACGCCTTCGTCCCATGCCCGAATAGACGCGACAACCCGATGAGGGGAACTGGCGTCGAAACGGCTCGCGGCGATGGCTGGCTTTCGACCCGATAAGCGCGGCCCGGAGTCCAAAATCGCCGACGGGCGGAGCGCCACGGGGCGTGCGGCAGGTGGCTCAACCCTGCCGCGCCGCTTCTGGCTCAACGAAGCGGCACGATACCAACGCGCCTCGCGGCGCTCCGCCGCCCCTCATGACAGCCGCTGCGGGAACGCGAGCGGGGATTTCGCGCGCCGATCGGCGTTGGAACGGCCGCTCCCTATTGAAGCAAGGACCGCCGCCTCACGAATCCATCTTCAGCGCGGCGATAAACGCCTCCTGCGGGATTTCGACCTTGCCGAACTGCCGCATCTTCTTCTTGCCTTCCTTCTGCTTGTCCAGAAGCTTGCGCTTGCGCGAGGCGTCGCCGCCATAGCACTTGGCGGTCACGTCCTTGCGCAGGGCGCGGATGGTTTCACGCGCGATGATCTTGCCGCCGATCGCCGCCTGCACCGGGATCTGGAACATGTGCGGCGGGATCAGGTCCTTCAGCTTCTCGCACATCGCCCGGCCGCGCGCATCGGCGCGCGAGCGGTGGACCAGCATCGAGAGCGCGTCGACCGGCTCGGCGTTGACCAGGATCGACATGCGCACGAGGTCGCCCTCGCGATAGTCGGTGATGGCGTAGTCGAACGAGGCGTAGCCCTTCGAGATCGACTTCAGCCGGTCGTAGAAATCGAACACCACCTCGTTCAGCGGCAGGTCGTAGACGACTTTCGCGCGGCTACCGACATAGGACAGGTCGGTCTGGACGCCGCGGCGATCCTGGCAGAGCTTCAGCACCGAGCCGAGATATTCGTCGGGCGTGAAGATCGTCGCCTTGATCCAGGGCTCCTCGATGAACTCGATCTTCATCACGTCGGGCATGTCGGCGGGGTTGTGCAGTTCCAGCACCGTGCCGTCGCGCAGCTTCAGGTGATAGACGACCGAAGGCGCGGTCGAGATCAGGTTGAGGTTGAACTCGCGCTCCAGCCGTTCCTGGATGATCTCAAGATGCAGCAGGCCGAGAAAGCCGCAGCGGAAGCCGAAACCGAGCGCAGCCGAGGTCTCCATCTCATAGGAGAAGCTCGCATCGTTCAGGCGCAGGCGGCTCATCGCCGAACGCAGCACCTCGAAATCGGCCGCATCGACTGGGAAGATGCCGCAGAACACCACGGGTTGCACCGGCTTGAAGCCCGGCAGCGCCTGCGCGACGGGGCGCTTGTCGTCGGTGATGGTGTCGCCGACGGCGGTGTCCGCCACTTCCTTGATCGAGGCGGTGAAGAAGCCGACCTCGCCGGGGCCGAGTTCCTTGACCTCGAGCATCTTGGGCTTGAACACGCCGACGCGGTCGACGCCATAGGAGGCGTTGGCGCGCATCATCTTGATGGTCATGTTCTTCTTCAGCACGCCGTCGATGACGCGCACGAGCACGACGACGCCGAGATAGGCGTCATACCAGCTGTCGACGAGCAGGCATTTCAGCGGCGCTTCCTTGTCGCCCTTGGGAGCGGGCAGGCGCTTGACGATCGCCTCCAGCACACCCTCGATGTTGATGCCGGTCTTGGCCGAGATTGGTACGGCCTCCGAGGCGTCGAGGCCTATCACGTCTTCGATCTGCTGCTTGATGCGCTCGGGCTCGGCGGCGGGCAGGTCGATCTTGTTCAGGACCGTGACGATCTCGTGGCCGGCGTCGAGCGCCTGATAGACGTTGGCGAGCGTCTGCGCCTCGACGCCCTGCGAGGCGTCGACCACCAGCAGCGAGCCCTCGCAGGCCGCAAGCGAGCGCGAGACCTCATAGGCGAAGTCGACATGGCCGGGCGTATCCATCAGGTTCAGGATGTAGTCCTTGCCATCCTCGGCGCGGTAGTCGAGCCGCACCGTCTGCGCCTTGATGGTGATGCCGCGCTCCTTCTCGATGTCCATCGAGTCGAGGATCTGCTCGCTCATGTCGCGCGCCGCGACCGTGCCGGTCTGCTGGATCAGCCGGTCGGCAAGCGTGGATTTGCCGTGGTCGATATGGGCCACGATCGAGAAATTGCGGATATTGTCGAAACTGCGGGTGCTCATGGGCGCGGGAATAGCAGCGTTGCTGCATTGCGCCAAGGGTTTGGAGACGAGGGCTCGCGCCGCCCGGACTAACTCTTAGGCCAGTTGCACCCTGCCGGCAGGCGCCTGCTGCTCGCGCCCGACCTGTTCCGGCTTGGCCCAGGTCAGGGCGCGATAATCGAAGCCGGCCTCCAGCGTCGGTTTCACCACGGAAAAATAGGGTGAAATGTCGAAATCGCGCGGCATGTACAGCGAATGGTGGCGGATATGCAGGATTTCCTCGAAATCCTCCTCGTCCATCGCCTGCGCGTATTCGACGGTAGGCAGCACCGGATAGCGCGCCGCCTCGAAGGCCTGCGCGATCAGCGTCGAGCAGATCGCCCGCGTCGGATCGCCGGAGCCCAGCGCGATCATGCGCCGGCGCCAGCTTGAGGGCACCAGCGGCACCGGCACGAGCCAACGCAGCAGGTCGATGATGTTCTTCAAATCGTATTGCGTGCCGAGCCGGCTGAGCGCGTAAGCCACCACCGTGGCGCAGCCTTCTGCGTCGAGCCCCTGCGGCCGGCAGATGCGGGTGCCGAATGCGCCGTATTTGGAGAGCGGGGACAAAACGCAGCCGACATCCATCTCGACCTCCGCCAGAACCAGCGGCTCGCCATTTTCGCTGAACTCGCCAGTGTCGCCGACATAAAGCGCCGCATGCGACCAGGTCGATTGCGTCAGGTATTTGATCGCCGTCGAGACCTTCATGCCGCCCTCGACCAGCAGCACGTCGCCGGGTCGCAGAGCCGACTGCATTCGCGCCAGCGCCTTGGCGTCGACCGGAACGGTCTCGCGCTTGTCATGCGTGATCAGGCGGACGACCGAACGACCGAACCATTCCAGACCGCGATTCATGGTCGCTTCCCCCCACCTTGTCGCTTGCTTTGCGACCTGCGCCTTTCCGAGGCGTCGTTTGAAGTTCATCAAAGCGCAAAACCCTGATTTTTCCGGAAACACCGGGGCCGATCGGGCCTCGCGGCCGCGATATCTCGAAATGTAGTGAAATCTGCGTTCACGCGGCGTCACGGAGCCGGTGGCGGCGATCACTGCTTTGCGCTTGATTTTCTTATATAGTGGAATAAATCCTCTTTCATGGAGAGGATGAGCGATCTCGAACTGGACCAGCGACTGGGTGCGCGGCTCAAGGCGACGCGTCTGCGGCTGAACCTGACGCTGGATGGTCTGGCCGAACGTGCCGGAGTAAGCCGAGCGATGATCTCGCGGGTCGAGCGCGGCGAATCGAGCCCGACCGCCGCCCTGCTCGACCGGCTCTGCACCGGGCTGGGGATATTTCTCTCCGCCCTGTTCCATGAGGAGCGTCAGGCCGGCCCGCTGCTGCGACGCGCCGATCAGCCGGTCTGGACCGATCCCGGCAGCGGCTACATCCGGCGCAATGTCACGCCGCCGGGGACGGGTTCGCGCGTCGAGATCGTCGAGGTCGAAATGCCGCCGGGAGCGCGTGTCCTGCTCGATGCGTCGCGCACGGCACGGCGGCTCGACCAGCAGGTCTGGGTTCTGGCGGGCGAGATGGTGGTGACGCTGGACGATGCCGAGCACCGGCTGGCGACGGGCGACTGCCTGCACATGCTGCTCGACGGGCCGATCGCCTATCACAATCCGGGCGAGACGCCCGCCCGCTATGCCGTCGTGCTGACCACGTCGGTAGGCTTGTCCGATGATAGCTGGAGATGAGCAGCATGCCTGACATCGCAATCGAGATCCTCGCCGCGCCGGCGCTGCGGGCCGCCAGTCCCGCTCTGGTCGAGATCCTGCGCGACAGCGTCGCCAATGGCGCGTCCGTCGGCTTCATGGACTGGAACGGGCCAGCCGATTTCGAGGCGTTCTGGAAAGGCGTCGCCGATGAGGTCGAAGCCGGCCGGACGTTGCTTTTCGTGGCGCGGGCTGAGGCCGGCATCGTCGGCACGGCGCAGCTGCAACTGGTCGGCAAGCCTAACCAGCCGCACCGCGCCGAGATCGCCAAGGTGCTGGTCCACTCCAGCGCGAGGCGACGCGGCGTCGGCGAGGCCTTGATGCGCGCGGCCGAGGACGCGGCGCGCGCTGCCGGACGCAGCCTGCTCGTACTCGACACCGACGAGGCCGGCGCGGCGCGCCGACTCTACAACCGACTGGGCTGGACCGAGGTCGGCACCATTCCGCGCTATGCGCTGATGCCCGATGGCGCCGATTGCGGCTCGACGTTCTTCTACAAGAGCCTGCTTCGGCAAGAGCCGGCTTGAGTAGCTTCAGGCTTCGGACGCGGCCTGGCGGAAATAGGGCTCGACCTCGCCCTTGAGCTTGACCGTCATCGGGTTGCCGAAGCGATCCTTGGCGTTGCCGGCGGTCAGGCGGACCCAGCCCTCGCTGACGCAGTATTCCTCGACATTGGTCTTGTCGACGCCCTTGAAGCGCACGCCGATGTCCCGCGACAGCAGTTCCTCGTTGTAGAACGGGCTGTTGGGGTTCGAGGACAGGCGGTCGGGGAGGGTATCGGTCATGATCTTAAGGCCTTGGGCGAGCGTGATCTGTGCGCGAGAAGCCTCGCTTTCGCGGCAGAGGTAACCTGTCGGGGAGCCAATGCCAAATCGCAGGCCATAGCCTCAACGTCCGCCAGCTTGCTCGATCATCGCGGCGATAGCGTTCTGGCCACGCATGCGGGCATGGGCGAGCGGGCTGACGCCGTCCCTGTCGGCGAGATTGGGATTTGCGCCGGCCGCCAGCACCATTTTTGCCACCTGCTGGTGCCGTACGCCGCCATCGCCGAGGATCACGATCTCGAGCAGGCAGGTCCAGCCGAGATTGTTGACGTGATCGACATCGATCCCGCTGGTCAGCAGCACCGCCACGGCCTCGACATGGGCCCGCTCGCAGGCCGGAATCAGCGCCGTGCCGCCATAGCGGTTGCGCAGCGAGAGATCGGGCTTTCGCGGCAGCATCGTTTTGATGATGTCGGTCGCACCGAGCGCACCGGCGAGCAGCCAGGGCGTGTCGGCGTTCGCCGCCTGAGCATCGGGGCTCGCGCCGGCGGCGATCAGCGCGGTCGCGATGGCACTGTGCTTGCCAGCCACGGCCAGCAACAACGGGCTGCGGCCCTGGGCATCGCGCGTTTCGAGATTGGCGCCTGCCGCGATCAGACGCGAGACGTCGGCCGAACGGCCTGACGCCACGGCGGCCAGAAGTTCATTGTCGGCGGCGTTGACCGGGTTTGCCATCAGCCAGAGCCCCAGCGCCGCGACGGCCAGCCTCACCGCGGCCCGTCCAGCAGCCGCCCGACCACTTTGGCGGTATAGTCCACCATCGGCACGATGCGGGCATAGTTCAGCCGCGTCGGGCCGATGATGCCGACGACGCCGACGATGCGCTGCTCGGCGTCGCGGAAGGGGGCGGCCACCATCGACGAGCCCGACATCGAGAACAGCTTGTTCTCCGAGCCGATGAAGATGCGCACGCCGTCGCCGGCCTCGGCGCGCGAGAGCAGGTCGATCACGTCGGTCTGGGTCTCGAGGTCGCCAAACAGCAGCCGGATACGCTCCAGATCGTCCTGCGCCTTCAGGTCTTCCAGCAGGTTGGCCTGTCCGCGCACGATCAGGTGGCGGTCGCTCGACGGGCCGGACGAGGTCGCGATCCCGCTTTCGACCAGCCTCGCCGTCAGCACGTCGAGTTCGCTTTCCATCTGGGCGCGATGCTCGGCGATCTCGCGGCGCAGATCGCTCAGCGTCTTGCCGAGGATGCGGGCGTTGAGGAAATTCCCGGCCTCCATCAGGGCCGACGCCGGCAGGCCTGGCGGCAGCGCCAGAAGACGGTTCTCGACCGTGCCGTCATCGGCGACGAGGACGACGAGCGCGCGTGCCGGATCGAGCCGGACGAACTCGATATGCTTCAGCCTGGCATTGGCCTTGGTGGTGACGACGACGCCCGCGCCGCGCGAGAGGCCTGACAACAGCGCCGAGGCTTCCGTCAGCGTGCCGTCGAGCGTGCGCCCTGTGGCCGCGGCTTTCATCTGCGCTTCGATGCGCGTGCGCTCGTCGGAGGTGAGGTTGCCGACCTCCATCATCGCATCGACGAAGAAGCGCAGGCCTCTTTCCGTGGGGAGGCGCCCCGCCGAGGTATGCGGCGCATAGATCAGCCCGGCCAGTTCGAGATCGGTCATGACGTTGCGCACCGTCGCCGGCGACAATGTCATCGGCAGCAGGCGCGCGATGTTGCGCGAGCCGACCGGCTCGCCATTGGCGAGGTAGCCATCGACGATCTGGCGAAAGATCTCGCGCGAGCGCTGATCTGTCTCGATCAGGCCGCCAGGCGATTCCGGGCGCATCGGCGTATGCGAGGTCATGTCGAGGGGCTGGCCGGCTTGAACATCGCCCGATTGTCCGCCCGCGTCGCAACAGGATCAAGCAAAAACGCCGTTGGCAGGACTGGCGGGCCCGTTGCGCCGCCTGCCTTGCCCGGTGCGCAACAGTTCATCGGGTTTCACGCACGCTTCATGTTGCAACCGCCCCTTGGGCTCGGCTAGTGCTGTGGGACACTCCGGCGCTCCCATTCCAGCGGCAAAGGCAAAGCGATGTCGAAGAAGGTTTTTCCTGACGCCAAGGCGGCGCTTGCAGGCGCCATCAAGGACGGCATGACGATCTGTGCCGGCGGTTTCGGCCTCTGCGGCATTCCCGATCTGCTGATCGAGGCGGTCCGCGACAGCGGCGCCAAAAACCTGACCTTCGTCTCGAACAATGCCGGCATTGATGGCGCGGGCCTGGGCATCCTGCTGGAGACCCGGCAGATCAGCAAAATGATCTCGTCCTATGTCGGTGAGAACAAGCTCTTCGCCCAGCAGTATCTCGCCGGCGAACTCGAACTCGAATTCACCCCGCAGGGCACGCTGGCCGAGCGCATCCGCGCCGGCGGCGCCGGCATCCCGGCCTTCTTCACCAAGACCGGCGTCGGCACGCTGGTCGCCGAGGGCAAGGAGGAGCGCGTCTTCGACGGCGAGCGCTACATCATGGAGCGCGGCATCTTTGCCGACATCTCGCTGATCCACGCCTGGAAAGGCGACACCGAGGGCAATCTCGTCTACCGCAAGACCGCCCGCAACTTTAACCCGATGATGGCGAGCGCCTCGCGGATGACGATCGCCCAGGTCGAGAATCTGGTCGAGGCCGGCGAGATAGACCCCGACCACATGCACACGCCGGGCATCTTCGTGAAGCGGATCGTCCACGTCACCAACGCGGCCAAGCGCATCGAACAGCGCACCGTCCGCAAGCGCGCGGCCTGAGGAGAACCACAATGCCCTGGACCCGCGAACAGATGGCGGCCCGCGCCGCCAAGGAACTCAAGGACGGTTTTTACGTCAATCTCGGCATCGGCATCCCGACGCTGGTGTCGAACTACATTCCCGAGGGGATGTCGGTGCAGCTCCAGTCGGAGAACGGCATGCTCGGCATGGGCCCCTTCCCCTATGAGGGAGAGGAGGACGCCGACCTGATCAACGCCGGCAAGCAGACCATCACCGAACTGAAGACGACGAGCTATTTCTCCTCGGCGGACTCGTTTGGCATGATCCGCGGCGGCCATATCGACCTGTCGATCCTGGGCGCCATGCAGGTCGCGGAGAATGGCGACCTCGCCAACTGGATGATCCCCGGCAAGGTCGTGAAGGGCATGGGCGGCGCGATGGACCTCGTCGCCGGCGTCAAGAAGGTCGTCGTGGTGATGGAGCACGTCGCCAGGAACAAGGACGGCTCGGAATCGGCCAAGCTCCTCAAGGCCTGCGACCTGCCACTGACCGGGGCAGGCGTCGTCGACATGGTGATCACCGATCTCGGCGTCTTCGCCATCGACGAGAACGGTGGCGGCATGAGCCTGATCGAACTCGCCGAGGGCGTCACGCTCGACGAGATCAGGGGCAAGACCGAGGCGGCGTTCAAGGTCGCGCTTTAAGGTCTACCCCTTCGGACGAAGAGCACGGGGAACTCTCTCCCGTAGGGAGAGGGCAGGGTGAGGGGTCGGTCCATCGACCAGCGAGACGCGATACCATCCGCACGTCGGTAGAAGCCGATCCCGAAACGTTCGTCACCTCACCCCTGCCCCTCTCCTTACAGGAGAGGGGTTCTTCCAGTGCTTTACCCTCAAAACATGTGGTCAGCGCCTCCGCTCCCAGCCCGCTCTGACCAACTCCGGCACGTCCTGCTCCTCCTCGGGCCAGCCGACGCAGAGCCACGCGATCAGCTTCCATTCGGCCGGTACGCCCAGCGCCTCCCGCACCACCTCCGGCTCCAGGATCGACACCCACCCCACCCCGACTCCCGCGACACGCGCCGCCAGCCAGAACTGCGTGATTGCGGCGACGACCGAATAGTCCAGCATATCCGGCATCGTTTTGCGCCCGAGGCCGTGGCCCTGCACAGTGCCATGGTCGCAGAACACCGCGATCTGCTCGGGCGCTTCGCGCATCCCCTCCAGCTTGAGCGAAGCATAGAGCCGCGCGCGTTCGCCCACATAGTCGCCAAGCGCATCGGCGTTGCAGCGCGCAAAGCTGGCCCGCGCCGCCTCGCGCTGCGCCTCGTCGCCGACACGAACCCAGCGCCAGGGCTGCGAGTGCCCGACCGACGGCGAGAGTTCGGCCTGCGCCAGCAGCCGCTCGACCAGTCCTTCAGGCAGGGCCTCGCGCCGGAAGCGCCGGACATCGCGCCGCCACGCCAGCAGCGCGGCGAATTGCTCCGCGAAGGCGGCGTCGAAGACGGGTGGTGAAGGACTCGTCACAATCTCAGCCCTCATCCTGACGAGCCGCGAAGCGGCGTCTCGATGGATGGTCCAGATGTCTCCGGAGGCTCCTGGAGCATCCTTCGAGACGCGCTCCTGCGGAGCACTCCTCAGGATGAGGGCTGGAGAGAGACGGATGGAAAGACAAACTCACGTCGCAACCGCGATGGCGTGGAAGAACGACCCGGTGACCAGTCCGCGCCGGCTGCCGGCGGGGGCTGGCTGCGAGCCATGCGGGTCGGTGACCATCGCGAACGGCTCGTCATCGCCCTGCGCGACGATCGTGGCGTAGTGGAATTCGTGCCCGGTCAGGGCCTGTCCGGCCTGTCCGAGCGGGCCGTCCGCCTGCAGGACGGCGCGCCGATAGCCGAGGTTCATCTTGCGCCTGGCGAAGGATGTCTCGACGCCGAGCAGCCCCGCCATCGCATGCGAGACGCCCTCTGCGTCGATCAGGCTGTGGCCGAGCACCATGTAGCCGCCGCACTCGCCATGCACCGGACGCGTCGCTGAAAAGGCGCGCAGGCCGTCAAGGAAGTTTCTCGCTCCGGCGATCGTCCCCGCGTGGAGTTCGGGATAGCCGCCGGGCAGCCAGCAGGCGTCGCAATCCTCGGGCGGTGGCTCGTCGCGCAAGGGCGAGAAGGGCATGAACTCCGCGCCCGCCGCACGCCAGCCGGCCTCGACATGGGGATAGACGAAGCTGAACGCCGCATCGCGCGCGATCGCGATGCGGTGTCCGGGCGCGGGCAGGGTAGGGATGGGGCCAAGCGGCGCGGCCATCGTCGTCTCGCCGGCGGCGGACAGGATCGCATCGAGATCGACCGCCGCTGCGACGGCGTCGGCCAGCGCCTCCAGTCGTGCATGCAGGTCTTCGGTTTCACCGGCCTGCACCAGCCCGAGATGGCGCTCGGGCAGGATCAGGCTGGCCTCGCGCGGCAGCGCGCCGAGTACGGGCAGGCCGATCCGTTCCATGCCCTGTCCGACGAGCCGGCGATGCCGTTCGCTGGCGACCTTGTTCAGGATCACCCCGGCGATCCTGATGCGCCGGTCGTAATGCATGCAGCCGAGCGCGATGGCAGCCGCCGATTGCGCCTGTCCGGACACGTCGATGACCAGCACGACGGGCCAGCCCATCAGCGCGGCGATATCGGCGCTTGCCCCGGTATGGCCTTCGGGACCGGGCACCCCATCGAACAGCCCCATCGAGCCTTCGGCGATGATGAGATCGGCATTGTCTGCCGCTGTATAAGCGATGCCGGCGAGCAGCGCGTCGGGCATCGCAAACGAGTCGAGATTGGCGCTGGACGCGCCCGTCGCAGCCGCATGGAAGGCCGGGTCGATATAGTCCGGCCCGCATTTCAGCCCGCGCACGATCAGCCCGCGCCGGACGAGCGCCCGCTGCAGGCCGAGCGTGATCGTGGTCTTGCCCGAACCGGAGCGCGGCGCCGCGATGATCAGCCCGCGCGCCGTCATGTCCCGCCCCCCGGCCGGAAGCGGCGGTCGTAGCCTGCCGAGTAGAGCGCGCTCTCGCCGAAATCGTTCGCGCCCAGCGCCGGCCCGACCAGGATCAGCGCCGTACGTTCGAGGCCGGATTCGCGGACCTGCTCCGCGATGCTCGACAGCGTGCCGCGCAGCACGCGCTCATCGGGCCACGAGGCGCGAAATACGATCGCGACCGGGCAATCCGGGCCGTAGAACGGCGACAACTCCGCCACGACCTGCCCGATGACGTGGATCGAGAGATGGATCGCCAGCGTCGCGCCTGAAGCTGCGAAAGTCGCGAGCTTTTCGCGCTCCGGCATCGCCGAGGCGCGTCCGGAAGTCCGTGTCAGCACCAGCGATTGCGCGACGCCCGGCAGGGTCAGTTCGCGCTTCAGGCTGGCCGCCGCCGCCGCGAAAGCCGGCACGCCCGGCGTGACCGTGTATGGGATGCCGAGCGCCTCGAGCCGGCGCATCTGTTCAGCCGTTGCGCTCCAGATCGAGAGATCGCCCGAATGCAGCCGCGCCACGTCCTGCTGCGCCGCGTGCGCTGCCTGCATTTCCGCGACGATGGCGTCGAGATCGAGCGGGGCGGTGTCGACGATGCGCGCTCCCGCCGGGCACCAGTCGAGCATCGCACCGGGGATTAGCGAGCCGGCATAAAGGCAGACGGGGCAGGCCGCGATCAGGTCGCGACCGCGCAGGGTGATGAGATCGGGCGCACCCGGCCCTGCGCCGATGAAATGGACCGTCATGACGCGGCCCTCGCCAGCGCGCAGGTGACGCGCGCGGTCGCGATGCGCGGCAGGATCAGCGTTCCGCCCGGGCCGGCGGCGGCCAGCGCGGCAGCCTCCGCAACCGAGCCGACGCCGTAGAGCGAGGCGACCCGGGTCGAGCGCGTCGCGCACGAGGCCTCGAAGCCTTTCAGCGCCTCGTCGGGAATGGCGACGAGATCCGCGCTGCGCGCTATCGCCAGCGCCATCAGCCCCGGCTCGGAGGCACGTGCGCTCAGCGTCGCGATGCGCGAAACGATCTGGCCGACAAGCCCCGCTGCCGCCAGCGCCTGCTCTAGGCAGTCGCGCAGATCGGCCTCGACCGTTCCAGGCCGCAATCCGATGCCGACTATGAGGCGGCCGACCGTCATGATGGGAACTCGCTCAGTTCACCCTCTCCGTCATTCCGGACAAGCGGTGCAGCCGCGCCGATCCGGAATCCATCGTAAAGCATGGACGGCGCCCTACGATGGATTCCGGGCCTCCGCAGCGCTGCGCCCGGAATGACGCCGAGGGTGGGGACAGCGCGGCTGGAACTCACGGCTTCACCACGCGCCATTGCGTCACCGGCATTGCGCTTCGCCAGCCATGCAGCGTCCCGACCCGGTCGAGATGGGCGACGCCGATGCGGCGCAGCAATCCGCCATGCTCTCGGAACAGTTCCGCCAGCCTTGCCTCGCCTTCCAGTGTCACGACATTGGCGACGAGCCGCCCGCTGGGCCTCAGCGCGGCCCATGCCGTCTCGAACACACCGGCGTCGCCGATCCCGCCGCCGATGAAGACGGCGTCCGGTGCAGGCTGGCCGGCAAAGCCCGCGGGAGCCGGCCCTTCGACGATGAAGACCGCAAGCGCCCCCAGCGCCGTCGCGTTCGCAGCGATGCGCTGGGCCCGTTCGCGCTTCTCCTCGAAGGCGATGACGCGGTTTTGCGAATGCCGCAGGCACCATTCCAGCCCGATCGAGCCTGAACCAGCACCGACATCCCAGAGCAGTTCCCCGGCGCGCGGCCGCAACGCCGATAGCGTGATCGCGCGGATATCGGCTTTGGTGATCTGGCCGTCATGCTCGAACCAGTCGTCGTCGAGCCCGCAGGCCAGAGGCAGGATGCGCGCCTGCGCTTCGGCGGTGACCTCGATCGCGACGAGGTTGAGCGGGTCGATGCCGGCCAGCGCAAATGCCTGGGCAAGCTCGGTGCGGATTTGCTCGCGCGGTCCGCCGAGCGCCTCCAGCACGGTCACGCGCGAAGCGCCCAGGCCGCGCGCCGCCAGCAGTGCGGCGAGCTTCGAGGGTGTGGCTGCGTCCCATGACAGCGCCAGCACCCGCGCGCCCGGCTGGAGATGCGGAATGACGCGCTCCAGCGCCCGGCCATGCAGCGAGACCAGCGCGCAATCCTGCTGCGCCCAGCCCAGCCGCGCACAGGCGAGCGAGAAGGCCGAGGGCTGAGGATGAACCGTCATCTCGGCGGCGGGAACGAACGCCGCCAGTTGCACGCCGACGCCGTAATGGAACGGGTCGCCCGAGGCGAGAATGCAGACCTTGCGGCCGCGCCGCGCCAGGATCGCCGGGAAGGCTTCGGTGAGCGGGCTCGGCCAGGCCAGTGTCTCGGCTGCAAGCGGGGCTGCGAGCGCCAGATGCCGCCGGCCCCCGACCACGAGTTCCGCGCCGTCGAGCGCGGCGGTTGCAGCCGGAGACAGCCCGGCGCGACCATCCTCGCCGAGGCCGACCAGCGCGAGCCATGGCGCGGCGGGCGCGAACGGACTGCTCGACAGCACGTCAGATTCAGGCGAAAACAGTGACATGACCGTCCTCATCCTGGGTGGCACGAGCGAAGCGGCAGCGCTTGACCAGCATCTCGCTGAGCAGGCTCCCGAAATTCGCGCCATCATCTCGCTGGCCGGGCACACCGTCGATCCCCGACCGTTGAACCTTCCTGTCCGCGTCGGCGGCTTCGGCGGCATCGACGGCTTGCGAAGCTATCTGAGGGAGGAAGGCATCGTCGCGGTCGTCGATGCGACGCATCCCTTCGCTGCGATCATGCCGTTTCATGCGCAGGCCGCCTGCAAGGCCGAAGGCGTGCCGCTGATCGCGATCCGCCGCAAGCCGTGGACGCCGCAGGACGGCGATCGCTGGCGCAGCGTGCTCGACATGGAGGCCGCCGTTGCGGCGTTGGGAACCGAGCCCAGGCGCGTCTTCCTGACGATCGGACGCCTCGAGCTGCCGCTCTTCGCGAATTCGCCGCGCCACCACTATCTCGTCCGCGCCATCGAGCCGATCGGCGACCGCCTGCCTCTGCACGATGTCACGGTGATCCAGCAGCGCGGCCCGTTCCATGCCGATGACGAGGAAGAGCTGATGGCGCGCGAGCGCGTCGAGATTCTCGTCAGCAAGAACTCGGGAGGTGACGCGACGGCCGGCAAGCTCGTGGCGGCGCGTCGGCTCAGGCTCCCCGTGATCATGGTGCAGCGTCCGCGCAAGCCCGATGTCGAATGCGTCGAGCATATCGATCAGGTCCTGCCCTGGCTGGTGGCGCAGGGGCTGCTCGTCACCGAGCGCGGCGTGTAGACATAAGGCGCGCCGCCCGCGCGCGCGATCAACCTTGTCGAGGATGCGCCGATCATCACCAGCGTCGCCATGTCGGCGCTGTCGGCGGCCGCCACAGCCTCGGTGAGGGTCAGCACACGCAGGGCTTCGTCGGGACGCCCGACCGCGCGCGCGAAGATGACCGGCGTGTCCGCCGCGCGATGCCGGGCCGCGAGCGTGAGCGCCGCGCCGAGTTGCCAGGGCCGCGCCTTCGAGATCGGGTTGTAGAGGCAGATCACCAGATCGGCTGACAGCACCGCCTCGAGCCGCGCCGTGATCACCTCCCAGGGCTTGAGATTGTCAGACAGCGAGATAGCACAGAAATCGCCGCCCAGCGGTGCGCCGGCTCTCGCCGCCGCGGCCAGCATGGCGGTGATGCCGGGCTCGACCGCGATCGGCAGCGCAAGCCAGGCCGGATCGCCGCCGTCGAGCGCCTCGAACACGGCAGCCGCCATGGCGAAGACGCCGGGATCGCCACCGGAGATCACCGCGACGGTCTTGCCCGAGGCCGCCAGTTCCAGAGCATGCCCCGCGCGGACGATCTCGACGCGATTGTCGGAGCCGTGCCTGGTCTGGCCTTCCCGCAGCGGGATGCGGGCGAGATAGGGGCCGTAGCCGACGAGATCGGTCGCAGCCTCGATCGCCGCCTGCGCGGCCGGCGTCAGCCAATGCGCCTCGCCGGGGCCGAGGCCCACGATGGCGAGCGAGCCGCTCACAGCCGCCGCCCTTCGCCGGGGACCAGCACCATCGAGAAATACGGCGCCTCGTCGTCGGGCTTGTCGCCGAGCTTCAGCACGATTTGCCCGGCCATGGTGGCGCGCTCGACATAAACAGCGCGATGGATCAGCCCGGCGATCTTCAGCGCGCGCCGGACCTTGGGCAGGTTGCGGCCGAGCTTCATGATCACGGCGGCGTCGGTGTCGACGAGACGTCGGACCAGCTCCGCCTCGGACAAGGTGCCCGGCAGCACGGTCATGACGTCGTCGCCCCAGGTGATCGGCGCGTTCGCGCGCGTCCAGGCGCCCGCCATGCCGGTGACGCCGGGCACCACCTCGGTCGGGAAGCGGTGCGAAAGCCGCCGCCACAGATGCATGAATGAGCCGTAGAAGAACGGGTCGCCGTCGCAGAGCACGGCGATGGTGCGGCCTGCCTGCATCTCGTTTGCGAGCGTCTCGGCGGCCTCGTCGTAGAAAGCCGCGATCGGCCCGGTATAGCCGGCATCCTCGACGGGAACCTCGATCGTCACGGGGAAGGCAAGCTCGATCTCGCGGGCTGCGTCGGGCGCGATCACGGCGTCGGCGGTGATGCGGGCGTTGCCGCGCCGGCCGCGCTTGCAGAAATGCACCAGCCTGTCGGCCTTCAGGATGATGTCGCGGGCGCGCACGGTCATGTAGTCGGGGTCGCCGGGGCCGAGCCCGACGCCGAAGAGCAGCACTTTCGCCGGTTCCAGGCTCACCGGCTCACTCCTTCTCTTGCGCCAGCGCATTGACGGCAGCCGCCGCCATCGCCGAGCCGCCGCGTCGTCCGCGCACCACGAGGAAAGGAACTCGCCCATCCTGCGCCAGCGCTTCCTTCGATTCGGCCGCGCCGACGAAGCCGACGGGGATGCCGATCACGGCGGCGGGCTTCGGCGCGCCGGCATCGAGCATTTCGAGCAGGCGAAACAGCGCCGTCGGGGCATTGCCGATGACGACGAGCGCGCCGGCAAGCCGGGGCCGCCACAACTCCATCGCCGCAGCCGAACGCGTTGTGCCCATATCGATCGCAAGCACCGCCGTGCTGGGCTCGTCGAGCGTGCAGACCACCTCGTTCTTCGCCGGCAGGCGGCTGCGCGTCACGCCATTGGCGACCATCTTGGCGTCGCACAGGATTGGCGCGCCGGCCCGCAGGGCGGTCTCGGCCGCCACGCAGAAATCGGGCGACATCGCCACGTCGGCCGGCAGGTCGGTCATGCCGCAGGCATGGATCATCCGGACGACGACGCGCCCCGCCGAGCCCGGAAAACGCGACAGGTCGGCCTCCGCCCTGATGATCGCGAAGGAGCGCTCATAAATCGCGACGCCGTCCTGGATGTAGTCGTAACGCGTGGTCAACACTCTGGTCCCGAAGCACAACCCGGTTGCAGGCGGGTGAAAAGATCCTGTCCGGGCTGCAGACGCCGCAGGATCTCGGAAAGGTCAAGCTCGGCAAGAGCCGGATCGCGCGCCGTCCCGTCCAGAACCACGCCGTAGCGCCCCTCCCGGCCAACGAGTGTGAGGCCGGACGCGCCTGGCTTTGCGCAGGATTTGACGCAGGCCGAGACATGCAGGCTCAAGCCGCCGGCCAGCAGTGGCCGCGCGGCCTCGGCCAGCAGCGCGGCGTCGGCCATGGCGTCGGTCTCGGCTCGCAGGCAGGCCGGCCTGCCGGCGCAGGCCTGCACCGAGAGGCGCGGATCGTCGTTCTGCCTGATCAGGCCGAGCCGGTCGGCGGCGGCAAGCCAGTTGCGCGCGGCGGCATTCGTCAGGCCGAGGCAGGCGATGCCGCGCCAGGGCGAGAGGCGCAGGCGCTTTGCTCCGCTGGCTGCGGCCGCCTCGCCGAGTCCGGCAAGCGTCGCGGCGTCGCAACGGCCGAAGGGCAGGGCCGCGATGGCGGCGAAACGATCGTCGCCGAGTGCGAAGAGACCGGCGCGTGCTGGCGCGGGCCGGGGCGGTGGGGCTGTGGTCGTGGGTAACTCGCTCAGCGCCATCAGCGCCGACGGCCCGAGATCGCGTAGCCGTCGGATCGTATCGGGCGAGGCGATATGATGTCCTGCGAAACGCCGCAGGACCGCAGCGACAATCGCCGGCGCGTCGGCCGTGGCAACGGGGCCGCGCCAGTCACCGCCCGGCAGGCAAAGGGCGATTGCGCGCCCCGCGATCGCGACGATGCGCAGATCGCAATCGAAAGCATCCAGCGAGATCGCCCCGCCGCCATCGACAACGACGAGGATTTTCGCCGGCAACCCCGGGATCATGCGAGCGGCAGTCTCGACGGTACTGGCGAGCGCAGCCGCATCGATCAACTCACCGGAATCGGCCCCCGCCAGCGGCGAGACCAGCGTCAGCCGCTGTGGGCCGTCGCCGTCATGCTCTTCGACGAGCAGCTCGCCGAGTAGCGCCGCGACCAATGCCGGATGCGTGCCAGCCGTGATCCCGCGCAACTGCATGTTGCCCCGCGCTGAAATCTCGATCAGCCCGTTGCCGTGCACTCGCGCCAATTCGGCGATGCGGACGAGTTGCGGCGGCGTCAGCACGCCTCCCGATGGATGCAGTCGGACCAACAAGCCATCGCCGGTCTCCATCGGCTTCAGCGTGCTCGGGCACCAGCCGCGCCTGAGCGCCGGTTGCGGCAGCGCGCTCATTCCGCCGCCTCGCGCGCCGAGAGGAAAGCCCCGACCGAATTGCGCCTGCTGGTCCAGAGGCCGCGCCGGCGCGCCTCCTCCAGCCGCGAGCGGATCGAGGCGGCGGCCGGCGCATTGGCGGCTTCCAGCGCGCTCCAGACTTGGGCGTCGGCGCAATAAGCCTGGAAGACCGCGTCGAACAGGCCGTCGGAGACCGCGTCCGTGCTTGCCGCGAAGACGAAGAGCGTGTCGACGGCTTCCGCGAGTTCAGCCGCGCCGCGCCAGCCATGGGCGAGATGGGCCGCAATCCAGCGCGGATGCGTCAGACGGCCATGCACGATGCGGGCGATGTCTTCGGGCAGGGTGCGGGCCCGCGGCACGTCCGGATTTGAGGAATCGAGGCTGTAGAGCGCTGCCTTGCCGCCGAGCGTGGCCAGCGCTGCGGCAAAGCCGCCGATCACGTCGGCGGCGCTGCTGGCTTCGAGAATGTCGCGGCCGGCGGTGTCGCTGACATGCACGAACGCGTCGGCCGACCGCACCCGCGCCGCGAAGCCGGCATCGGCGGAGGCTGCGCCCTCCACGCCGCCATAGGCATGGCTGGAGGCGGAGAGATAGGCCGCGCCGAGTTCGTCCCGGGCGGTCCAGTCGCCATCGAGCGCGCGATCGGCGGTCGCCGCGCCGTAGCGGCCGGGCGCGGCGCCGAAAATGCGCGCACCGGCTTCGCCGCGACGCCGGGCGGCGGCTGGCTCGTTCCACGCGTCGGGCTCGTCGAGCGCCGCGACCGCGCGTGCGGCGGCATCCAGCAGCGCGATCTGGCCCGGGAACGTGTCGCGGAACGCCCCGGAGATGCGGATGGTCACGTCGAGTCGGGGCTGGGCAAGTTTTGGCTGCGGGATGATCGAGAAGCCGGTCACCCGCGTCGAGGCGCTGTCCCAGAGCGGTTCGACACCCATCAGCCCCAGCGCATGGGCGATATCCTCGCCGCCGGAGCGCAGCGTCGGAGAGGCCCAGAGGTCCATCACGATCCGGCGCGGATAATCGCCATGCTCCTGCAGATGGCGCGCGATCACCGCCTTCGCCGCCAGAGCACCAAGCCGCGCGGCTGCTCGCGTCGGGATGGCGCGGGGATCGAGCGTCGAGAGGTTGCGACCGGTCGGCAGCACGTCGGCGCGACCGCGATGCGGCGATCCCGCCGGCCCCGGCGGCACGAAGCGCCCGTCGAGCGCGCGCAGCAGGTTTGTCCGCTCCGCCTGCGAGGAGATGGGGTCATGCGCCGCCTGGCCGAAGACGTGGAGACCATCGCGAAACGGCAGTTCGGCGATGTCGCAGAGATGCGCGTCGAGCCGGGTGAGCGCTTCGCTCATATCGAGGTCGTCGGTGACGCCGCAACTCTCGGAGAGCCCGCTCTCCTTGGCCCGGTCGCGGATTTCGCGTGCGACGATGTCGGCTCGGCGCGGATCCATCACCTGCGCCTGCGAGAACTCCTCGACCAGATCGCGCAGCAACGCGACCTCGCCCGCCGCGTCCGTCTGCGCCAGTTGCGGCGGCAGATGGCCGAGCGTGATCGCCGACAGCCGGCGCTTGGCCGGCGCGGCCTCGCCTGGATCGTCTACCACATAAGGGTAGATCACCGGCAGCCCGCCTGTGACCAGGCGCGGCCAGCACGAGGCCGAGAGCGCGACCGCCTTGCCCGGCAGCCATTCGGTCGTGCCATGGGTTCCGAGATGGATCAGCGCGTCGATGCGCAGGATCTCGCGCAGGCCGAGATAGAAGGCGAGATAGGCATGGCCCGGCGGCGCATCGGGGTCGTGATAAACCGCCTTGCGGTCGGGCGTCGCATCGCGCGGCGGCTGCAGCGCGATGGTCAGGTTGCCGTTGCGGACGACGCGGTAATGGAACGCGCCGTCTTGCGGGGCGGGCTCGCCATGTGCGGCGATGAGCGCGTCGCGGGCCGTGGCGGGAATGGTGGCGAGCCAGTCGCGATAGGTCGCGAGTGGCACGGCGAATTCGGCAGGGCCGGTGGTGAGGGAGGCCATCAAATGCGAGCCATCATCCTGAGGAGCAGCCAAAAGCTGCGTCTCGAAGGATGCTCCAGCAAGCCCGGAGAGAACTGGACCATCCTTCGAGATGCCGTTGCGCGGCTCCTCAGGATGAGGGCTGAGGGTATACGCCGCCCCTGCCAGCAACGCCCTGATCGTCGCCACGCTCGCCGGCGTGTCCAGCCCGACCGCGAATCCCGCCCGGCCCCCGCGCGCGGGATAATCCGACATCACCAGCGCCAGCTGGCGCTCCGCGACAGGCGTGGCCGACAAGGATATCCAGCCCGAGGCGAGATCAGCCAGCGCCGCGATGCCCTCAGCGTCCGGGACGAGCCGGCGGACCGAGAGGCCCGTTGCAGGGTCGGCGACATCGGCCTTGAAGGCGACGGGAATGGCCCCGAGCCGCCCGTCGAACTCCGGCAGCGCCACCTGCATGGCGAGATCGACGGCCGAAAGCCCGCGCGGCGACGCCTGCCACGCTTCGCGCGCGCTGCCGACGGGTACGGCCTGAAGGATCGGGCAATCGGCCGCGTCGAGCACGAAATCCGCGCCGTCGCGGGCCGAGAAGGCGGTGGTCGTGACGATCAGCGCGGGCTTGCGCGACGCGATCAGCGCGGCGAGTTCGGCGGCGACGGTCGCGTCCTTGAGGCTGGTCAGCGCCAGCACGAGGGGCGCATGGCCGCGCGCGGCGAGCGCGGCCGAGATCGCGTCGGCCATGGCCGTATCGCCGGCCGCGACGCCGGAACGGTAGACGAGGATGGGAACGAGCGCGCGGTCGTCGGGGAGGGCGGCGAGGGCTTCGCGCCAGTCGCTCGGCCTTGCATCTTGGCCGAGCACGAAAAGCGAAGGCAGTGGGAGAGGGGCGAGATCATCGGCGTCTCGCCGGCCCTCATCCGCCTGCCGGCACCTTCTCCCCCGAGGGGAGAAGGGCGCCAGATCCTTCGCGCGTCTTGCCTTCTCCCCTCGGGGGAGAAGGTGGCCCGGCGCAGCCGGGTCGGATGAGGGAAGGGTGGCATCGAGATAGTCCGCCGCCCGCGCCAGCAACCGCCGCATGTTCTCCGCGCCGCCGCCGGCATGGAAATAATCCAGCATCGCCTGCGCGCAGGCGGGAGGTACGGTCGCGTACTCCGCCAGTCTGGCATCGGACCGGTCGTCGCCCGGCAGCACCGCCAGCGCCACGCCATGCGTCCGGCAGGAAGCCGCCAGCTGCTCGACGCCATAGCGCCAGTAGTCGAGCCCGCCGAGGCAGCGCACCAGTACGAAGCGGCTGTTCGCGACGGTCTTCTCGATCAGCAGATCGACCGAAAGCGGATGCCTCAGCCGGCGCAGCGACGCCAGGCGGACGGCAAGCCCGCTCCCCCCGGCTGCTGCGGCGATTGCCGAGAGGTCGCTGTCGGCGAAGGACAGCACCAGCACATCCCCTGGCGGCAGGCCGAGATCGACGGCGTCGGCGCCGTCGTCAAGCCTGATCTCGCTGGTCGGAAGAAGGTGCATGGCGCCATCATCACCCGTTCAGCGCCGCCGCGACAGCCTTCTGGTCGAAGCCCTTGAGGCCGATCACGACAATCCTGCCGTCGCGCGCCTCGCCTTCGCCCCAGGCCCGGTCGAAATGATGGCTGACGCGACGCCCGACGCCCTGCACGACGAGCCGCATCGGCCTGCCCGGCACGGCGGCGAAGCCCTTCAGCCGCAGCACGCCCTCGGCTTCCGCAGCCTTGCTCATGCGCGCCGACAGGGTCTCGGGCGAGAGGCCGGCCGGTAGCGGCAGCGAGACCGAGTCGAAATCGTCATGGTCGTGGTCCTCGCCCTCGCCATGATGCGAGGGACGTCCCGCAAGATCGTTTTCGGCTGCGGCCGACAAACCGATCACCAGCGCCGGCTCGACCTTGCCATGGCTAGTCTCGACGATCTTGATCGCCTTGGGCAGATGCTGCGCGATCTCGGCCTTGACGCGCTCGCGGCCGGCCGCATCGACGAGGTCGCTCTTGTTCAGCAGGATCAGGTCGGCGCAGAGGATCTGGTCCTCGAAGACCTCCTCCAGCGGATTGTCGTGCTCCACCGACGCATCCTGCGCGGCCTGGGCGGCCATAGCCTCTGGGTCATCGGCGAACTGGCCCTCGGCCACGGCCGGTCCGTCGACCACCGCGATGACGCCATCGACGGTGACTCTGCTGCGGATCGCCGGCCAGTTGAAGGCGGTGACCAGCGGCTTGGGCAGGGCCAGGCCGGACGTCTCGATCAGGATATGCTCTGGCGGGTTTTCGCGGTTCAGAAGCTTTTCGAGCGCCGGCACGAAATCGTCGGCGACGGTGCAGCAGATGCAGCCATTGGGCAGTTCGACGACATCCTCGTCGGTACAGCCTGAAATGCCGCAGCCTTTCAGGAATTCACCGTCGAAGCCGAGATCGCCGAACTCGTTGACCAGGACGGCCAGACGCTTGCCGCCGGCATTCTCGAGCAGATGGCGCACCAGCGTGGTCTTTCCGGCCCCGAGGAAGCCGGTGATGATGGTGCAGGGCACCTTTGCAAGCGTGGTCGTGGCGAGTGTTTCGGTCATGATGTCTGTCCTTGCTCGCGCGGCATCGGGGGCACGCGCGCCACCACGCCCTTGCGAAAGGGCAGCGGTCGTTCTTTCCAGGGAATGATGCCGTTGGCGCTGGCGGCAAAGCTCTGCGCCGCGCTAACGATATCGTCGAGATGGGTGTCCTGGTCGAGGTCGCCGATCAGGTAGGTCCATTTGCCGTCGGCCGCGAAGGCGACGGTGCAGGGCCGCTTGCAGACGGCGAGGCATTCGACGGGCGTGACGGTGATGCCCTCCGTGCCAGCCAGTTTAGCGGTCAGGGCTTCCGCGAGGCCCAGGCCCGGCTGGTCGAAGCCCTCGGTGAGGTCTTCCCGCACGCGCCGGCAGGCGGTGCAGACATGGATGGTGAGATTGCCTTGCGACATGGATCGCCTCCGTTTGCGAGCGCGCTCCCGCTCGGGGAGCTCGCGAGGCGTCAGGCCTGGGCCGAACGGCGGGTAGCCGAAGCCTTGCGCGACGCCCTTGGCCAGAGCACGCCGACGGCAAAGCCGGTGGCGAGCCAGAGCGCGGCCTGCAGGGTCAGCGACAGGGCGGTGAAATGCGCCGCGATCTCGGCGGGCACCTTGCTTTCGGGCGCGGCGGGATGCGGTGCGCCGATGACGTGCGGCGCGAGAATCGCCAGCACCGCGAGCGCCCTCAGCCAGGGCGTGTCCATGCGCAGGAAGACGAAGAGGCCGCCTGCGGTGACGAGCGCGGTTGCGATCCACCAGATCTGGCGCGCCTGCAGGTCGGCTGCTGCGCTGCCCGGCAGTTCCGGCGCGAGGCCCGCGGCCGGCGCGAGCCCGAAGGCGAGGAAGCCGCAGGCCGCCCATATCATCGTCCGCCGGTCGTCGATCGTCTCGCCGGCCGCGATCATGCCGCCGAGCAGGAGCGCGGCGAAGCCGATCGCGGTCGCGACCGTGACGAGCGTGGTGAAGGCCGTGCGCTGGAGGCCGTCCTGCGGCTTCCATTCGGCGTGGTCGTGGCCGGCTGCGTCGCCGCCCGCGCCATGGGCGAGGATGATGCGGGCTCCACCGTCATAGGCTGCAAGCGACGGAACTGAAGCCCGCAGCGCCGCCTCATAGGTTTCCGCCTTGAGGATCAGCGGCGTGGTGGTGACGTGCTGGAGCGCGGCGATGACGAGCCCAGCCAGAAGCCCGGCCAGAAGACTGACCGTGAGAACGCGATTGATCATGTCGTTTCCCCTCAGTGGCAGGGGAAGGCGAGCGTGTGGCGCGTGTCGTGAGCGGCGTTGTGGACGCTCGTCGAATGCGCGAAGCCGACCGTGAAGATCAGCACGCTGCCGAGCACGAGCGCGACGGCAGCCGCCTTGGCGCGGTCCGAGACGCTGGTTTGGGAGGCAATCGAGACGGTGTTCATCGTGGTTCTCCTGGCCGCCCCGCCGGCGGCCTGTTGGATTGCGGATACGACGACGGCAGGTCTCCTGGCTCGCGGGTCTTAAGGCTTCGCGCCGCCTTCCCGGGATGTCTCCCAGTGGCCGATGGCGCGACACTAGCCGCTTACAGTTGCGGGGGCAGCCGCGGTATTTCACCGCGTTCCCTTTTCACCCCGTTGCCGGGGCACCGTCGGGGATGATCATTAGCCATGTGGCGGCGGCTGTGCAATGCAGCGCGCTCACGATTGGACCCGACGTGGCGACAACTCCCCATCTCACTCTCGTCCTCGGCGGCGCGCGCTCCGGCAAGAGCCGCCATGCCGAGGCGCTGATCGAGGCGCTGCCGCCGCCCTGGGCCTATATCGCGACCGCGCAGGCCTATGACGACGAGATGATCGCGCGCATCGCCGAGCATCGGGCGCGGCGCTCTCCGGACTGGCTGACGGTCGATGCGCCGCTGGCGCTGCCGGAAGGGATTCGTTCCGTCACCGCCGGAAGGCCGATCCTGGTCGACTGCCTGACGCTCTGGCTGACCAATCTGATTCTTGCCGGCCACGACACGAAAACGGCTGGGCTCGATCTGATCGCGGCCTGCAAGGCAGCATCGGCTCCGGTCGTGCTGGTTTCCAACGAGGTCGGGCTGGGTATCGTGCCCGATAATGCGCTGGCCCGGCGCTTTCGCGACGAGGCCGGCCGGCTCCACCAGAACCTTGCGGCGCAGGCGGGCCGCGTGGTCTTCATGGTGGCCGGAATCCCCATGCAGGTGAAATAGCGGACGCGATGCGATGACGACCGAGACCGACGAGGCCGCCCGCCACAAGGCCAGGATGGCCAAGCGCAAGGCGGTGCAGGATGCCGAGGTCGCCTCGAAGACGATCGAGAAGGGCCTGCTGATCGTCAACACCGGGCCGGGCAAGGGCAAATCGACGGCGGCCTTCGGGCTGATGCTGCGCGCGCTCGGCCATGGCTGGCGCGTCGGCGTGGTGCAGTTCATCAAGGGCGCCTGGGAGACCGGCGAGCGCCGGGCGCTCGATGCTTTCGGCGACCAGATCGCCTGGCACAGCATGGGCGAGGGCTTCACCTGGGAGACGCAGGACAAGGCCCGCGACATCGCGGCTGCGGAGCGCGCCTTCGCCAAGGTCCGGGAATTGATGGCCGACGAGACGATCCGGCTGATCGTGCTCGACGAACTCAACATCGCGCTACGCTACGACTATCTGCCCCTGGCCGAGGTCGTCGCGACGCTGGCCGCGCGCCGGCACGATCTCCACATTGTCGTGACCGGCCGCAACGCCAAGCCGGAGCTGATCGCGGCAGCCAATCTGGTGACGGAGATGACGCTGGTGAAGCACCATTTCGCGGCGGGCGTGAAAGCGCAGGCGGGAATCGAGTTCTGAGGCTGAGCCGGCCAGCTCAGATCGACGAGACCACGACAGCGATCAGCGAGCCGAGCCCTGCCAGCCCCCAGAGCAGCAGGCAAGCCTTGCGGTAGACCCTGAGCGCGCGCCGGACGTCGGCCGCGCCGGCTTCGGCCCGGCCATTGCCCATCCAGGCATCCTCGACCCTGGTCCGGCCATAGATGCGCGGCCCCGCCAGCCGCAACCCGAGCGCGCCTGCCATCGCGGCCTCCGGCCAGCCGGCATTGGGCGAGCGGTGGCTGCGCGCGTCCCTGCGCATCGCCCGCCAGCCGCCCGGCGCGTCGGCTTGCCAGTCGAGCGCGGCGGCTGCGACGATCAGCAGAGCGCTCAGCCGCGAGGCCGGCAGGTTGACGAGATCGTCGAGCCGCGCCGAGGCCCAGCCGAAAGCGAGATGGCGTTCGGTCTTGTGCCCTATCATCGAATCGGCGGTGTTGATCGCCTTGTAGAGCGCCGCGCCCGGCAGGCCGGCGACGCCGAGCCAGAACGCGGGCGCGACGACGCCGTCGGAAAAGTTCTCGGCCAGGCTCTCGATCGCGGCGCGCGCTACCGCGGCCTCGTCCAGCGTCTCGGGATTGCGCCCGACGATCATGGCGACGGCCTTGCGGCTCTCTCCGAGATCCCCGCTTTCCAGGGCTTCGGCCACGCGCGCGACATGTTCGTAAAGGCTGCGCTGCGCCAGCAGGGAGGAGGCCAGCAGCGCCATCGGTAAAATCCCGAACGCACCGAAGAGATGGAAGAACAGCGCCAGCGCCAGCGAGAGCGCCATGGTCGCGCCGAGAAGCATGGCGAGCGCGGCGACGCCCTTCCTGCGGCGCACGGCGAATGCCAAATCCTGCCGGTTGAAATCCCGGTCGAGCTGGCCGATCAAGCCGCCGAGCCAGGTGACGGGATGGCCGATCCGCGCATACAAGCCTTGCGGATAGCCGAGCGCAGCCTCGATCACGAGGGCGGCAAGAAGCAGCGGCAGGGTCTCGGCGGGGCTCATGCGCAGTGGGGACGATCGTGGCTGAAGGCGAAATCTGGCACGGTGGCGATCTGGCGCAGGCGCAGGCACTGTTTCCAGCCGCGCCCGGGCCGTGGATCGATCTGTCCACAGGGATTAATCCCATCCCCTATCCGCTTCCGGGCCTGCCGTTAAGCCTGTGGCAGCGTCTTCCGGGCGCATCAGACGAAAGTGCCGTGCTGACCGCGGCGCGCGCGGCCTATCGCGTGCCGGCCGAGGCCGGGATCGTCGCTGCGCCGGGCACTCAGATCCTGATCGAATTGCTGCCCCGGCTGGTGGCGCGGGGCCCGGTGGCGGTGCTCGGACCGACCTATGCCGAGCATGCGCTGGCATGGCGCAAGGCCGGCGCGGATGTCAGCGAAATCACCGAGCTCGACGCAGCCGGGCGGGCGGGCGTCGTCGTGCTCGTCAATCCCAACAATCCCGACGGGCGCGTCGTGCCGCTCGATCGGTTGGTGGCGCTGGCCAAGGCCGTGTCGGCGCGCGGCGGGCTGCTGGTGGTCGATGAGGCCTTCGCCGATTTCACGCCGGAGGCGAGCATCGTGCCGGTGCTGCCGTCGGGCGTGCTCGCGCTGCGCTCTTTCGGCAAGACCTACGGGCTTGCGGGCTTGCGGCTTGGCTTCGCCATTGGGGAGCCGGCGCTGGTCGCGGGCCTGCGTTCGGCGCTCGGCCCCTGGGCGGTGCCTGGCCCGGCATTGCATGTAGGCTCGGTGGCGCTGGCCGACAC
This sequence comes from Allobosea sp. P2_A10, assembly GCF_056405115.1. NCBI lineage: Bacteria > Pseudomonadati > Pseudomonadota > Alphaproteobacteria > Hyphomicrobiales > Alloboseaceae > Allobosea > Allobosea sp. P2_A10. Next base: position 173,728 of record NZ_JBFUCS010000008.1, read on the forward strand.
GGGTTGGCTTGCGCGGACAGGCGCCGCGCGCCGCGCCGACGCCGCGCGGCTTGACGCGCTGCTTGCGCCGCTGGGCCGGGTCGTCGGCGGCACAGCGCTGTTTCGCCTGCTCGCAACGCCCGACGCTCCCGCGCTGTTTTCTCATCTCGGCCGCCATGGCTTCTATATCAGGCGCTTCCAGAACGACGCGCACCGGCTACGCTTCGGTTTGCCGGGCGATGCTGCAGCCTGGGAGCGGCTGAGCCAGACGCTGGCCGCCTTCGCGCCGCCGATGGGCGACAGCGCGCCGACCGGACTGTAACCTTGCACTGAGTTCGACCCACCTTCGCCTTTCCGGAGAAACATCGATGACGTCCTGGCCTTCAGAGCGCGACCTGACGATCGGTTTCGCCCATGCCGCCTACCAGTTGCAGGCCGAGTTCGCGACGCGTGGGTCGGCGGCGAAAACCGTGGAAATGCGGACCCTCGACGAGCTCAAGGCGCGTGCCGCCGAGTTCGATGTGATCGTCGTCTCCGGAATGTGGCGCAACGAACTGATCGCGGCCGCGCCGAAGCTGCGCTTCGTCCAGTCGGTCAGCGCCGGCACCGACCAGTACGACAAGCCGGCCTTTGCGAAGGCCGGCATCCGGCTCGCCAGCGCGCAGGGCGCAAACGAGCGCGCCGTCGCCGAGCACGCCATGGCGCTGATCCTCGGCCTGACCCGGCAGATCCATCTCGCCCGCGACAACCAGACGGCGAAATTCTGGCGGCCGATGATCGGCGACCGCAACACGCGGGAGGATGAACTCGGCGGCAAGACGCTGGTGATCGTCGGGCTCGGCCGCATCGGGCTGCGGCTGGCGGCGCTTAGCGGCGCGTTCGGACTGCGCGTCATCGGCGTGCGCCGCCAGCCGGAGCCGGTCGCGGGCATCGATGCGATCGTCCGGCCCGACCAGTTGCACGAGGTCATGGCGCAGGCCGACATCGTCGCGCTGACCTGCCCGCTGACGCCGGAAACCGAAGGATTGGTCGGCGTGAAAGCTCTGGCCGCGATGAAGCCCTCGGCGATGCTGGTCAACGTCGCGCGCGGCAAGGTCGTCGATGAGGCCGCGCTGCTGGCGGCCCTGACCGAAGGCCGCATCGCCGGCGCGGGCCTCGACTGCACGGTAGAGGAGCCGCTGCCGGCGGCGTCGCCGTTGTGGACGCTGCCGCAGGTCATCATCACGCCCCACAGCGCCGGCGAGACCCGGGCCTACGAAACCAATGTCGTCGATCTGCTCGTCGAGAATCTCGGCCGGCTTGGGCGCGGCGAAAACGCACTGCGCAACCAGATCGTCTGATCGGGCCGCGGCGCGGACAACGCCTCCGGCGCAAGGCCGCATTCCGCTGCAATCCATTGCAGCGCCGCTGCCCAAGTATTAGGCTGGAGCCACGGCGGGGGCTCGTCAGTACGTGGATTTTGTTTCTGGTTGCAGGGTCGCTGCTCCACTGTCGCGCCTGTTGCGCGCCTTGCTCGCCGGCACGGCGCTGTTTCTGCCGGGGCCCGTGCTGGCGCAGGACGCGACCTGGCTGCTGAATCCGGGCTCCGGCAATTTCAATGCGGGAGCGAACTGGACGCCGGCCACGGTGCCGACCGGGACGGCCTTTTTCGGTCTTTCCAACACCACGGCAATCCTGACGACGGCGGATGCGAGCTTCGACGGCCTGAATTTCGGCGTCGGCGCGAGCGCCTACACCATCACGATCGGGAACGTGCTGACGATCACGGGCGCGGGCGTCGTCAACAATTCCGGCCAGATTCAGACCCTGGTCAACAACAACACCCTGAATTTCACCGGCACGAGCACGGCCGGCGATGCCGCGATCATCACCAGCAACGGCAACACGACGGACTTCTCCGGCAGCACCGGCCCGCTTGGCGACGGCAAGCTCAGCGCCGGCTCGATCGCCGGCGCGGGCAACTATGGTCTCGGCGGCAATGAACTCACGGTCGGCGGCAACCGCCTCAGCACGACCGTCATCGGTACGATCAGCGGCGTCGGCGGCTCGCTGGTGAAGACCGGCGCGGGCACGCTGACGCTGTCGGGGGGCAACACCTATGACGGCGGCACGACGATCAATGGCGGGCGCATCTCGATCTCGTCGGACAGCAATCTGGGCGACGTCGCCGGCGGGTTGAGCTTCAATGGCGGCGGGCTCATCACCACCGCCAGCGTCGCGTCCGCCCGCATCGTGACTCTCAACGCCAGCGGCGGAACCTTCGATGTCGCAGCCGCCACCGCCCTGACCCTGTCAGGCGACATCGCCGGGGCCGGTGGGTTGACCAAGACCGGCGCCGGCGAACTGGTCCTGACCGGCAGCAACAACACCTATTTCGGCGCGACCCAGATTCTAGAGGGCATACTGACGGCAGATGGTGCATCCCCGCTGTCGCAGGCGTCCGATCATACGGTCACCGCACTCGCTACGCTCAGGATCGCCGATAATGCCTTCGCCACGGTCGGCTCGCTCGCCGGCGCGGGCAATGTCGAGATCGGCAACGGGGCGACGCTGTCGACCGGCTTCAACGCCGTTGCCGCGATCTTTTCGGGCGCGCTGAGCGGCGACGGCTCGCTCAGCCACGAGGGGCCGGGCATTCAGGTGCTGACGGGCGCCGGCAGTTCGATCGGCGGCGACCTGACGCTCTGCAGCTGCGTCACCGGCCAGTTCGTCCTGCGCGGCGGCGATCTCGCCGTCGGCGGGCTCATCGACATCGAGGCCGGCACGCTGGTCGTCGAGCAGGGCGCCAAGCTGACGGGCGCCGGCTCATTCCTCGTCTTCGGCGCGGCGCGGATCAGCGGCGTGGGCTCGGCGGTCACTATCGCGAACGATACGGCTGTGGCGGGTACTCTGACGGTCGAGCAGGGCGGCGCGCTCGCCAGCGGCGGGACGACGTTGCTTGCCGGCGCCGTGCTGGTCACGGGCGCGGGCTCGGCCATCACCACCGGCATTCTCGCGGTGCAGAGCCTCGGCTTTCCCGCTTCGCTGACCGTCGCGGCCGGCGGCTCTCTGACCTCGACAGGCGGCGCCTCGATCATCGGCCTCGCGGCGCCGATCGCCGCATTGGTGACAGGAGCAGGATCGACCTGGACCGTGGGGGGCGGCGGGCTCTCGATCGGGCCCGGCGCGGTCGAAGCGACGAGCGTCACCATTGCCGATGGCGGCGCGCTGGTCCTGACCTCCGGCGATCTCCAGATCGCCGAACTCGGGACGCTGAACATCGGCAATGGCGGGCGCGCCGGGACGTTGACGATCGCGGCCGGCGCCATCGTGCTCGACGGTCGTATCGTTGCCGATTTCACCGACAGCGCGACGATCGCAAACGACATTCTTGCCAACTTCACGCCAGGCTCGTTGACCAAGCGCGGCGCCGGCATCCTGACGCTGACTGGCGCCAACACCTTTACCGGCGGGACGGTGCTGGAAGGCGGCACGCTCAGCGTGTCGTCGGAAGCCAATCTCGGCGGTCTCGCGGGCGCACTCACGCTGAACGGCGGCGTGCTGCAGATCACCGGCGCGGCTTTCACCCAAAGCGTGCGGCCGATCAGCTTCGGACCGGCCGGCGGCGGCTTCGACATCGCCGATGCCGCCAACACCTTCACGGTGGCACAGTCCTTCTCTGGCACGGGCGGCCTGTCGAAAGCCGGCGCTGGCACGCTGCTTTTGACAGGCACGCACAGCTACACCGGCTCGACCGATGTCGGCGGCGGGACGCTGCAGGCCGGAGCCGCAGGCGCGTTCTCGCCGGGCTCCGCCTTCACGATCGCGACCGGCGCGACGCTCGCGCTCAACGGCTTCAGCCAGACCATCGGCTCGCTTGCCGGCGGCGGCACGGTTGCGCTGGGCGCGGCGAGCCTGAGCGCTGGCGGAAACGGCAGTTCGACGACGTTCTCGGGCGGCATCACCGGCACGGGCGGCTTCGACAAGGTTGGAACCGGAGCACTGACGCTGACCGGCGCGAACAGCTATTCCGGCGGTACGACCGTCACGGCGGGCACGCTGGTCGGCAACAGCCTGAGCCTGCAGGGCGCGATCCTGAACAATGCCGCGCTCGTCTTCGACCAGCTTTCGGCCGGCGCCTATGCCGGTGCGCTTTCGGGAACGGGCACGCTCGTCAAGCAGGGCGCGGGCGCGCTGATCCTGACCGGGACGAGCCCCTTCACCGGCGCGACGAGCGTCACGGCCGGGACGCTGGTCGTCAATGGCTCTCTCACCGGCTCGGTGGTGACGCTGAACGGCGGCGCACTCGGTGGCTCGGGCGTCATCGGCGGCATCAATGCGGTCGCCGGCACGGTCGCTCCCGGCAATTCGATCGGCACGCTCAACGTCGCCGGCAACGTCGCCTTCGGACCGGGGGCGAACTACCAGGTCGAACTCAACGCGACCGGCGCGAGCGACAGGATCGTTGCGACGGGGACGGCGTTGCTGACGGGTGGAACCGTGCAGGTCTTCGCCGAGCAGGGCGATTACGCGCTCGCGACCCGCTATGTCATCCTGACCGCGCAGGGCGGCGTCAGCGGGCAATTCGCCGGATCGACCTCGAACCTCGCCTTCCTGACGCCGAGCCTGAGCTATGGCGCAAACGAGGTGGCGCTGACGCTGGCGCGCAACGACGTCGCCTTCGCGCCGCCTGTGACCACGCCGCAGGGGCCCGCCACGCAAGTGCGCTTCGTTGCGCAGACACGCAACCAGATCGGCATCGCGCGCGTCGTCGAGAGGCTTGGGACCGGCAACCGCATCTACGACACGCTGTTATTCTCGACGTTCGACCAAGCGCGCGCCGGTTTCGATGCGCTCTCGGGCGAGGGCCATGCCCAGGCGGTGACGGTCGCGGTCGAGACCAGCCACCTCGTCCGCGAGACCATGCTCAACCGGCTGCGCGCGCCTTTCGCCGCTACGCCGCAAGGCTTCGTCTCTGGCGCGTTTTCGGCCGATGCGCCGGGCAGGCCGCAGCCGGCGACATTGCCCGCCGCCGGTCTCGACAGCCGCCGCTTTACGGCGTGGGGCGAGGCGGTTGGCGCGCAGGGCCGCAGCGACGCCGATGGCAATGCTGCTTCGCTGAGCCGCACCACCGGTGGGATGCTGGTTGGCCTCGAATATGAATCGCCTTCGGGGCCCGCGCCATGGCGCGTCGGCGTCGCCGGCGGCTATACCCGCACCCGCTTCGATCTCGACGCACGCTCGACCAATGGCAGCCAGGAGAGCGGCCATGTCGGGCTTTATGGCGGCGCGCTCGTCGGCGGCTTCGCGTTGCGTGGCGGGGCGGCGCTGTCCTGGAACGAAACGCGGCTGACGCGGCTCGTGGGCTTGCGAAACCTGTCGGATCTGCTGCGCTCCGATGGCCGCAGCACGACCGCGCAGGCCTTTGGCGAGGTCGGCTATCGGCTGCCCTGGGCCGGCATCGCCTTCGAGCCCTTCGCGCAACTGGCGCTCCTCTCTTTGCGGACCGAAGCGGTGACTGAGCGCGGCGGGCCGGCTGCGCTGACGCTTGCCGGCCGCGACCAGATGCTCGGCTTCTCCACTCTGGGCCTGCGCGCCGAGGCGCAACTGGGCGCGACGCCGATCTTTGCCCGCGCAATGGTCGGCTGGCGGCACGCCTTCGGCGAGACGACGCCGGCCGCGGTGCTAGCCTTCGCCTCGGGTTCGGCGAGCTATCGCGTCTATGCAGCGCCGCTGGCGCGCGATGCGTTCGTGGCGGAGGCCGGGTTGACCTGGCGCGTCGCCGGCAATGCGGCGCTGGGGCTTTCCTATGCGGCGGCGCTGAGCGAACGCACGCGCGACCAGACCCTGCGCGGACGGCTCGACATTTCGTTCTGAGAGGTCGGCCTGCGCGAGACCCGGCCTTCACATCGAACGCTGCCCGCGCCACCAGTTCCTGACCTCGTCGCGCACCCGCAGCGCGAAGGCATAGGCCGCGCTCGCCCTGACCCAGGCGACAGCGCGGCCGCGGATTGTCGTGATCAGACCCATGACCCAGGCGAGCCAGCGATAGGTTAAAAGCTTGTCGCGCCCGGCATGGTAGATGCGCTCGACCAGCAGGAAGCTCGCGAGATAGGACAGGCCCAACACGACGAGGCCGGCGACGACCTGGTCGCGCGCGATCATGATGACACCAATGATCTTGAGGGGCTCGGCGACCGCAAACGGGATCGCCAGCAGGGCGAGAATCGCGAGCCGTGGCAGCTTCGCGATCGCGGCCTCCATCCGGGCGACGATGCGCAAGCGCGCCAGCCAGTCGGAGAGCGGGCGGTAGAGCGGGCGCGCGACCTCGTCGAGCAGGACCAGAAAGATCAGGACGCCTCGGGCGAGGGCCATCACGAGTCGGACCGGCAGGCTGTGTTGCGGCGGCGGGGGTGGCTGCAGCGTCATGACAGTTCCTGCGGGCCGGCGTCATCCGGCACGCTCTTGTCATAGCACGCATGGCGCAGCTTCACGCAGCCCTCGTGTCCTCCAGAATCATCTGCGCGCCTTTCTCGCCGATCATCATGGTCGGCGCAGCCGTGTTGCCCGAGGTGATGGCGGGCATCACCGAGGCGTCGATGACGCGCAGGCCCCGGACGCCGCGTACGCGCAACCTCTCGTCGAGCACGGCAGTCGGGTCGTCGTCGCGGCCCATCTTGGCCGTGCCGACGGGATGGAAGATCGTGGTGCCCAGCACCTTGGCGGCCGCCAGCAGGGCCTCGTCGGAGGTCGCGTCCGGGCCGGGCGAATGCTCCTGCGGATGGAAGCGGGCGAGCGGCTGCTGCGCCACGATTTTCCGCGCGAGCTTCAGCGCATCGATTGCGACGCGCTTGTCCTCGTCGGTGTCGAGGTAATTCGGCGAGATCGCCGGCGCGGCCGCTGCATCGGGGCTCTTCAGATGGACGCTGCCCAGGCTCGACGGCCTGAGATTGCAGACGCTGGCGGTGAACGCGCCGAACGGGTGCAGGCCGTCGCCCCATTTGTCGAGCGAGAGCGGCTGGAAATGGAATTCGAGATTGGCGGTGGCGTAGTCGGACGACGACTTGGCGAAAGCCCCGACCTGCGAAGGCGCCATCGTCAGCGGGCCGGTGCGGAACGCTGCATATTCCAGCGCCATCAGCGGCCGTCGCCATAGTTTGGCGTAATCGCTATTCAGCGTGCGCACGCCATCGACCTTGTAGACCGGCCTGATCTGGAGATGGTCCTGCAGGTTCTCGCCGACGCCCGGCAGATGCGCGACGGTATCCAGCCCCAGCGCCTGCAGGCGGGCGCCGTCGCCGATGCCGGAACGCTCGAGCAGCGCCGGCGAGCCGAAGGAGCCGGCGCTCAGCACCACTTCGCCGCTGACCTCGACGCGCAGGCTCTCCTCGCCATGGCTGAATTCGACCGCGCTCGCCCGCCCGTCGGTGACGACGATGCGCTCGACCATGACGCGCGTCTCCATCCGGAGATTGTCGCGCACGTCGAGGATCGGCTTGAGGAAGCCGGTATAGGCGCTCCAGCGCCGGCCGCGCTTCTGGTTGACCTGGAAATAGGCCGAGCCTTCATTGTCGCCGGTGTTGAAGTCGGCGATCTTGGCGATGCCGGCGCTTTCGGCGGCGTCGCGGACCGCGTCGAGAATGTCCCAGCGCACGCGCGGATGCTCGACGCGCCATTCGCCGCCGGAGCGGTGAAAGCCGTCGGCGCCTGGCGCGACATGGTCCTCGTGCTTCAGGAAATAGGGCAGGACATCGTCCCAGCCCCAGCCGGAAAGTCCGCGCTGGCGCCAGCCATCATAGTCGGCGGCCTGCCCGCGCATATAGATCATCGCGTTGATCGCCGAACAGCCGCCGACGACCTTGCCGCGCGGAAAGGGCAGTTCGCGCCCGTCGAGCCCTGCCTGCGGCTCCGTTTTGAACAGCCAGTCGGCGCGGGGATTGCCGATGGCGTAGAGATAGCCGACCGGGATATGGAACCAGATCCAGTCGTCCTTGCGGCCGGCCTCCAGCACCAGAACCTTCTTGGACGGATCGGCCGAGAGACGGTTGGCGACGACGCAGCCGGCCGAGCCCGCTCCAATGACGACGTAGTCGAAGACCCCGATGGTCCGGCGTTCGGTCATGGCGTTTCCTGATTCCCGGCGGCTGGAGTCCGCTCTCATGCGAAGCGATAAGGGGCGTGGCGCGTGGCATCAATGCTGCAGGCCCGTTTGCGCATTCCAATATCCGCAATAGCATGTTGCGGAAGAGAGGGTTGATGGCATGGCTTATGGTGCGGCGGTCGGGCGACAGGGCCATGTCTTCGCCGATCTGAAGACGCTGCTGGCGAAGGCGTCGCCGATGCGCTCGGGCGACGTGCTGGCCGGCGTCGCCGCCTCCAGCATGGCGGAGATGATGGCGGCGCGGATCGCGCTGGCCGACGTGCCGCTGAAGACCTTCCTGAACGAGGCGCTGATTCCCTATGAGGACGACGAGGTCACAAGGCTGATCGTCGACAGTCATGATGCGGCGGCGTTTGCGGCCGTGTCGTCCCTGACCGTCGGCGAGTTCCGTGACTGGCTCTGTTCCGACAAGGCGACGGCGCAAACGCTGGCGAAGCTCGCAGCCGGCATCACGCCGGAGATGGCGGCGGCGGTTTCCAAGTTGATGCGCAACCAGGATCTGATCCTGGTTGCGAGGAAATGCAGCGTCGTGACGAAGTTCCGCAACACGATCGGCTTAGCCAACACGCTCGCGGTGCGCTTGCAGCCCAACCACCCGACCGACGATGCCGCCGGCATCCTCGCCTCGACCATAGACGGGCTGAGCTATGGCTGCGGCGATGCGGTGATCGGCATCAACCCGGCCTCGGATTCGCTGGGCGCGATCGGCGACATGCTGCGGCTGCTCGATACGCTGATCGCCCGCTTCGACATACCCACGCAAGCCTGCGTCCTGACCCATGTCACCTCGTCGATCGCGCTGATCGAGCAGGGCGCGCCGGTCGATCTCGTCTTCCAGTCCGTGGCGGGGACGCAGGCCGCCAACGCCTCCTTCGGCGTCACGCTGTCGCTGCTGCAGGAGGGGCTGGAGGCCGGCCGCTCATTGAAGCGCGGCACGGTCGGCGACAACGTCATGTATTTCGAGACCGGGCAGGGTGCGGCGCTCTCGGCCAACGCTCATCACGGCGTCGATCAGCAGACCGTCGAGGCCCGCGCCTATGCGGTGGCGCGCGCCTATCAGCCGCTGCTGGTCAACACCGTGGTCGGCTTCATCGGGCCGGAATATCTCTATGACGGCAAGCAGATCATCCGCGCCGGGCTGGAGGATCATTTCTGCGGCAAGCTCATGGGCGTGCCGATGGGCTGCGACATCTGCTACACCAACCATGCCGAGGCCGATCAGGACGACATGGACACGCTGCTCACCTTGCTGGGCACGGCCGGCGTCAGCTTTATCATGGGCGTACCCGGCGCCGACGACGTGATGCTGAACTACCAGTCGACCTCCTTTCACGACCAGCTCTACATCCGCGAGGTGCTCGGCGTTCGCCGCGCACCGGAGTTCGAGGCCTGGCTGCAACGCATGGACATCACCGATGCGGCCGGGCGTCTGACCTCGGGGCAGGGCGGGCAGTCGCTGCTCTCCGTGCTTCCAGGCAGGGCGGCGTAGAGAGCAGCGATATGAGCGACGACAGGAACGTCTCCGTGGCGCAGCGCTGGGCGCAACTGGCGGAGCTGACGCCGGCGCGGATCGGGCTCGGACGCTCGGGAGCCTCGCTGCCCACCCGCGAGGTGCTGCGCTTCGGTCTTGCTCATGCGCAGGCTCGCGATGCGGTCCACGAGCCGTTCCGGGCCGAGGAGGTCGCGCAGGGTCTCGGCCGGCTCTCGCTCGACACGATCCAGATCGAGAGCGCGGCGCGCACGCGGCAGGATTATCTGCGCCGCCCCGATCTCGGCCGGGGGCTCTCGACCGAGAGCCGCGTGGCGCTGGCGGCAAGGCATGCGCCCTGCGACCTCGCCATCATCATCGCCGACGGTCTCTCCTCGACGGCGGTGCATCAGAACGCCGTGGCTCTCGTCGAGGCGCTTTTGCCCGCTCTCGAACGTCGGCACAGCCTGCTCGCGCCGGTCGCGGTCGCGTCGCAGGCCCGCGTGGCGCTGGGTGACGAGGCCGCGCATGCGCTCGGCGCGCGCATGGCGCTGGTGCTGATCGGCGAGCGGCCGGGCCTGTCCTCGCCGGACTCGCTGGGCGCTTATCTCACCTTCGCGCCGAGGCCAGGCCTGACCGACGCAGCCCGCAACTGCGTCTCGAACATCCGGCCCGGCGGGCTGTCCTTCCCGCATGCCGCGACCAAGCTCGCCTGGCTGATCGACCAGGCCTTCCGCCGCTCCCTCACCGGCGTCGATCTCAAGGACGAAAGCGACGCCGTGCTGGAGGGCGCGCAGGCCGCGCTGCTGCGTGACGCTGTAACGTGATCACGCGTTTGTCGCCTTGACGTGAAACGACGTGTGTTGCTCGGGGCGACCCGTTTCCGGCAGGTGTTTTGTCATCACTGATCCACGAGCAGCCTGGCTGCCGCGCCATGAGGCCAACCGATGTCGATGACCGCCAAGCCCGCCCCCGTCCTTCCGAGCCTCGCCACGATAGGGCGCCTGTTCCTCGGCGGCCTTGTCGGCCTGTTGATCTGGGAGGTCTGGGCGCGCGTGCTGACCAGGGCGGTGCTCGGCTATCCGCTGGAGCCGGCCGGGCTGATCGATGCCATCGCGCAGTATCGCTTCGGCCTCTCCGTGCCCTATCTGCTGCGCGAGGCGCTGCATTATGGCGTCGGCATCGTCGGTTATCCGGTCGCCTATTTCGTGGTTTCGCGCTTCGTGCCGCGCTGGCAGGATGTGCTCGACGCGATCGTCTTCGTCACCTTCACGGCCGGCCTCGTCTGGCTGATCTTCACAGGCGGCTTCAAGCCGATCCATTTCATCTTCTACACGGCGGTGCTGGGCCTGATCGCCACGCGCTGGATCAATCGCGACCAGACCATCGCCGACGCCATCGTGTGGGGCAACTTCACCTGGTTCAACGCGCTCGGCCTGATGGCGCCGATCGGCGGGCTGTCGTTCTACCTGCTCGGGGAGGGCGGCGAGCTTTCCTATATGAGCTTCGTCGGACACGTGATCTATGGTGCTGTAGCTGTCTGGCTGTTCGAGCGCTGGGAAACCGCCGCCGCCCGGTCCTGATTGCGAGCCGACGCTGTCCGACCGTCCAGAGGAGCGCCATATGGCGGTTGCGCAGTTCGTCGTCGCGCTCGGCCAGGCCTGGCTGGCGACAGGGCTCGTGGTCGCGATGGCGTTCCTGCTCTTCGGCATCGAACGGCTCGATCCGTCGGCGCGCGGGGCCTATGCCTTCCGCCCGCTGCTGCTGCCGGGACTGACGCTGCTCTGGCCCTATGTGCTCTGGCGCTGGTTTGTCGCCAATCGGGCCGAGGGGTGATCCGGTGCGCCGTCGCCACAAGCAGCTTCATCTCATGCTCTGGGTAGCGCTTGCGCTCGTGCTGCCGCTGATCCTCGCGACAGCGTGGAGCCTGCGCCAGCACCGGCTGCCCGAGCAGCCTTCGCTGCGCCTCGGCGCGCTTTCTTTGGATATCGCTTCGTGAGCGTCAGCTATCACCCCGTCGGCTGGACGCGCAGCAAGATCGTCTACGATGCCGTGCTGCTGGCGGGTGTCGCGGTCTATCTGACCGCCTTTCTGCGCTTTGCCCCGGCAGGGCGCTCGCCCGGCACGCTGCTCGACGAGCAGTCGCTGGCGATCAAGGCTTATGGCAGTTGCGCCTTCATCCTGCTGACGATCGTGTTGATGATCGGCCCGCTCGCCCGGCTCGATACGCGCTTCCTGCCCCTGCTCTACAACCGCCGGCATTTCGGCGTGATCACCTGCGCGGTTGCCGCCGCTCATCTGACCGCCGTGCTGTCATGGTATTTCGCCTTCAGCCCGCTCGACCCCTGGGTCGCCTTGTTTGCCACCGACGCCGGCTATGGAAATCTTCGCGGTTTTCCCTTCATCCCGTTCGGATTCGCCGCCTTCCTCATCCTCCTGCTGCTGGCGGCAACGAGCCATGATTTCTGGCTGAATTTTCTCGGGCCACCGCTGTGGAAGGCCATCCACATGGCGGTCTATGCGGCTTATGGCCTGATCGTCGCGCATGTGGCCTTCGGTGCGCTGCAGGACGCCCGCAACGCTGGCTTGCCGACACTGGTCTTCGCGAGTGCGGCGATCCTGACCGCGCTGCATCTCACGGCTGCCTGGCGCGAGCGCGCCGGCGACGGCCGCCCCGCGCCCGCAACCGCCGATCCGCTCTGGCGCAGCGTCGGGTCGGTCGACGCCATCGCGGAAGGGCGCGGGCTCGTCGTGCCGCTGGCCGATGGCCAATCCGTCGCGATTTTCCGCGATGGCGGCACGCTGGCCGCGGTCAGCAATCTCTGCGCCCACCAGAACGGCCCGCTCGGCGAGGGCCGCATCCAGAATGGCTGCGTCGTCTGCCCCTGGCATGGCTACGAATACCGCCTGCGCGACGGCTGCGCCCCGGCGCCTTTCACCGAGCGGGTCTCGACCTACCGGCTCAAGCTCGAAGGCCGCATCATCCTGCTCGATCCGCGCCCCAATCCGTTGGGCACGGCGGTCGAGCCCATCGTGATACCGCCGGAGGCGTCATGACGCCGGCGCCGCAGGACGACGTCTTCTTCATCGGCTGGAGCGGCAAGACCGGGCGCAGGCTTGGCCGTTTCCTGGTGCTTGCCGGCGTCGTATTCGTCGCAGGACTAGCGCTGCTCGGCTTCGGCCTCAGCCGCAATGCCGACGACCCGGCCGGTAGCCTGCTGCGGCTCGGCGAGCACGACGCGACTGGCAGACCCGTCGGTCCAGAAGCCTGGGGCGGCGAAGTCGTCATGCGCGGGCATGTCAGCCTTGCCGGATCGCCCTTGCTGCATCTGCCGGCCGATGCCGCGCACCCGCGCGGGCGGGTTCTGCTCCTGGCCGGCGACGGCAAGCATGGCGCAGCCTTGCCCGACGGCGCGGGCCCGGTCGAATTGCGCGGCAGTATCCTGAAACGCGGCAGCATCGAGATGCTGGTGGTCGACGGACCCGTCAAGGCGCTGGGCGCGGACGCCGCATTGCCGCCAGCCAACCGCGAGGCGCTGGGCCGCTGGCGCATCGCCGGCGAGATCTGCGACGGCAAATGCTATTCCGGCGCGATGCGCCCGGGCTCCGGCCTCGCCCACAAGGCCTGCGCCAATCTCTGTCTGATCGGCCAGATTCCCGCCGTCCTCGTCACCGCTGCTCCTGTTGCGGGCAGCTCCTATCTGGTGCTTGCGGCAGCCGATGGCGGCCCTGTCCCCGACGCGATCCGCGAGATCGCCGCAATCCCCGTCTCGCTCGAAGGCGAGGTCGAGCGCATCGGCAACGTGCTGGTGCTGCGCGTCGACATCAAGTCGCTGCGGCGGCTGTGATGGTGCGCTTTCTGCCCCTCGCCGCGACCTGTCTTGCCTGCGCCGCGGCCTGGCTGGCCTTCAGCGGGTCGCGCCCTCTGGTCGCGGCGCTGGGTCTCGCCGATTTCGATCTGCCGGTCAGGCTCTGTCTCGTCTTCCTCGTGCTGAGCGGGTTCGAAGCCGCCGCCGCGCGCATTCGCCGCCGGCTTCAACCGCCGCACTGATAAGTCCAGCCTCGCCAGGGAGCCGATATGAGCGACAAATCCTCGATCGTGATCGTCACCGGCGCAGCCGGAAATGTCGGCCGCGCCTTGCTGGCGACGCTTGCAGGACGCGGCACGCGCCTCGTCGCCGTCGATCATCACGCTGCCGCGCTGGCCGAACTGCTGGCGCCCTTCGGTGGCGGCGATCGTCATCTCGTCCTGCCCGGTCTTGACCTGCTCGATCCCGCCGCCTGCGACGAGGCCGTGCGCGCCACGCTCGCCCGCTTTGGCCGCATCGACGGCGTCGCCCATACGGTCGGCGGTTTCGCGGCAGCCTCGGCCGTCGAAAGCGGACCCGATCTCTGGGACAAGATGTACCGGCTCAATGTGCTGACGACGCTGAACATCTTCCGCGCGGCGCTGGCTCCGATGAAAGCCGCCGGTTGCGGCAGCCTCGTCGCCATTGGCGCGGGTGCGGCGATCAAGGCGCCCTCAGGACTCAGCGCCTATGCCGGAGCCAAGAGCGCCGTGCACCGGCTGATCGAAAGCTTCGCCGACGAATTGAAGGGCGATGGCGTGCGCGTCAACGCCATCCTGCCCAGCATCATCGACACGCCGCAGAACCGTGAGGCGATGCCCGAGGCCGACCACGCGAAATGGGTGACGCCGAAGGAGATCGCCGAGGCCATCGCCTTCCTGTTGGCAGAGGACGCCAGCGGCGTCACCGGTGCGTTCATTCCGGTGTCGGGGCGGGTCTGACGGCGGTTATCGTGCCGGAACCGAGATCGCCATGCCGTCGCGCTGCGGATCGGCCCCGCCGGAGCAGAGCCCGTCCTCGATGCGGACGCCGTGCAGGGCAGCGAAGGGATAGCTCTGGGCCGAGCGCTTGACGTCGTAGCCCATCGCCACGAGCTCCTCGCCGACGCTGCGACGGATGCGGTTGGAGATGTCGATGCTGTTGGAGACCGCGACGATGCGTGGTGCGGCGACGGCCTCCAGCATGCCCATGCCGAAATCGACCACGTTCATGACCCCTTGAGCCATCGCCGGCGCGATATAGCTGCCGCCCGGCGCGCCCATCACGATGAAGGGATCGTCGCCCTTGAAAACGATTGTCGGCGCGGCCGAGGACGAGCGGCGCTTGCCGGGCGCGATCGAGCCGGCGTGGCCCGGTCGCGGGTCGAAGCGGCTCATCGTGCCGTTGTAGATAAAGCCGAGCCCCTCGGTGATCGCGCCCGAGGGCGAGCCCAGCGTATGCGTCAGCGCGACCGCATTGCCGTGCCGGTCGACGACCGAGACATGGGTGGTCTCGCGCGAGGAGGAGCGTTCGAGCCGCTTCACATCGGCCTTCTCGCCGCTGCGGATGCTTTGCGCCCGGGCGGCGGCATGGTCCTTCGAGAGCAGCCGCTCGACGGGAACATCGACATAGGCCGGATCGCCCATGAAAGCGTCCTTGTCGATGGTCATGCGCTTCATCGCCTCGGCCAGCAGCCGGACATGCTCGGCTGAACCATGGGTCAGCGAGCCGATCTCGAAATGCTCGAGCATGTGCAGGATTTCGAGCATCAGCACGCCGCTTGCCGGCGGCGGACTCGTCGAGATGCGATGGCCCCGATAGGAGCCCCAGATCGGCTCCGCGACGGAGAGTTCGTAAGCGGCGAGGTCTTCGCGCGAGATCAGCCCGCCATGGGCGGCGAAATCGGCGGCGATCTCTTGCGCCAGTTCGCCATGATAGAACAGGTCGGCGCCGCCCTTGGCGAGGCGCTCCAGCGTATTGGCCATGTCGGGATTGGCCAGGATGTCGCCGGGGCGCTTGGCGCTGCCGTCGGGCCTGAAATAGAGGCGCTTGCCGGTCTCGCTGTAGCGCAGCTTGTCGGGGGTGTTGACCTGGCCCGAGCCCTTTTGATCCTGCGTCCAGAACCAGTGCATGTGCGGGCGCACCAGCACGCCTTCGCGCGCCTGCCTGATCGCCGGCGCGATCACGTCGGCCCAGTCCATCGTGCCGAAGCGCGACAGCGCGTAATCATAGCCCTTGACGCTGCCGGGCGTGCACACCGCGAGATGGCCGAATTCGCTGATGCCACCCTCCAGCAGGAAGGCGAAGCCGTCGCGCGATTGGCCGAGAAGCTTCTGAGCCCACATGTCCGGCGTCGCAGCGAGCGAGGCTTTCGCATAAAACTCGACGATCTGGTGGATACCCTTGCCCGGCATATAGAGCTGCATCGAGCCAAAGCCGCCGATGCCCGACATCAGCGGATCGACCACGCCCTGCATGAAGGCGCATGCGATGGCTGCATCGACCGCATTGCCGCCGCGTTCCAGCACGGCCGCGCCGGCCTCGGCGGCCTCGGGCTGCGGGCAGACGATCATGCCGTTCTTCATGGATAGGGCCTTGGGTTAGGGCGAATGCGCCGCGCCGCTTCCCTTCTCCCCTTGCGGGAGAAGGTGGCGCGAAGCGCCGGATGAGGGGTCGCGCCGACCGGATTTATCGGCGGGTCGGCCACGGAAACGGAAGATGCGTCGCGCGACCCCTCATCCGTCACGGCTTCGCCGAGCCACCTTCTCCCACAAGGGGAGAAGGGAGGCGCGCGCATCATCATGCCCCTTCGCCCAACCGCCAGAACAGCCGCACGCCGCCGCCCTCGACGCTCTCCAGCCCCGGCACGGCCGACAGCAGTTTTCGCGTATAGGCGTGTTGCGGCGCGTCGAAGATCTGGTCGCGCGAGCCTTCCTCGACGATGCGGCCTTCGTTCATCACCACGACGCGGTCCGCGACCTGCTCGACCACGCCGAGGTCGTGGCTGATGAACAGGCAGGAGAAGCCGTGCTTCCTCTGCAACTCGGCGAAAAGCTCCAGCACCTGCGCCCGCACGGTGACGTCGAGCGCCGAGACCGGCTCGTCGGCGATGACGAAGCTCGGCCGCCGCACCACGGCGCGCGCGATCGCGACGCGCTGACGCTGACCGCCAGACAATTCGTGCGGATAGCGCTCGGAAAAGCCGTCCGCGAGCCCGACCTCGGCCAGCACCTCGGCGAGGCGGGCAGCCTTCTGCGCCGAGGTCATGTCCGGCACCAGCCGCAGCGGTTCGGCAACCAGCTTTCCGATCGTCATGCGCGGATCGAGTGAGGAATAGGGATCCTGGAAGACCATCTGGCAGTTCAGCCGGTAGGTCCAATAGGCCGTTTCGCTTTTGAAGATCGGTTTGCCGTCGAACAGAATCTCGCCGCCGCTGGCTTTGACGAGGCCGGCGATCGACTGGCCGAGCGTGGTCTTGCCGGAGCCCGAGCCGCCAACGACGGCGACGACTTCGCCCGGCTTCACATCGAGCGATATGCCGTGCAGCGCGCGCTTGGGCGCGGATTTGCGGAAGAAGCGCTGCCGGCCGGGATAATCGACGACGAGATCGCGCACGGCGACGATCGGGGTCGGCGCTGCCGGCAGATCGCGGACCGGGCCGCGCAGCGGCATCGCGGCCAGCAGCTTGCGGGTATAGGGATGCTGCGGCCGCGCCAGAATGTCCTCGGCGATCCCCTGCTCGACGACGTCGCCCTGGCACATCACGACGATGCGACTGCAATAGCGCGCGACCATGCCGAGATCATGCGAGATCAGGAGCACGGCGGTGCCGTTCTCCTTGGTCAGACCGACCATCAACTCCATCACGTCGCGCTGGACGACCGCGTCGAGCGCGGTCGTCGGCTCGTCGGCAAGCAGCAGCGCGGGTTTGAGCAGCATCACCGAGGCCAGCATGATGCGCTGGCGCATGCCGCCGGAGAACTGGTGGGGATAAGCGTCGAGCGTGCCTTCCGGGTCTGAGAGGCCGACGCGGCGGAGCATATCGAGGATCAGCGCGCGCCGTCCGCCCGCGTCGAGATCGCGGTGGAGGGACAGGCCTTCCTCGAGCTGCCGGCCGATCGTCATCGACGGGTTGAGCGAGGTCATCGGCTCCTGGAAGACCATGCCGACCTTGGCGCCGCGGACGGCGCGCAGGCGCTTTGGCGACATCGTGGTGATCTCGTCGCCGTCGAAGCGGATCGAGCCGGCTTTGAGCGCCACTGCCGGAGGGACGAAGCCCATGATGGCGCGAGCGGCGAGCGTCTTGCCAGAACCGGATTCGCCGACGATGCCGACGATCTCGCCGGCCGAGACCGCAAAGCCGACGGCGTTGACCACGGTCCGGCCTGTCGCCTTGATCGCAAGGGTGAGGTTCTCGACCTCAAGCAGCGGCCGGGTCGTCGCAAGGCCGGTCATCGTACGCCCCTCATGCGGGGGTCGAGCTTGTCGCGCACAGCGTCGCCGAGCAGGTTGATGCCGAGCAGGGTCAGCGAGATGCACAGGCCCGGGAAGATACCGAGCCACATCGCCTGACCGAGATAGGGTCTGGCGCCGGCCAGCATGTTGCCCCAGGTCGGAGCCGGCGGCGGTACGCCCAGCCCCAGAAATGAGAGCGAGCTTTCGGCGAGCAGAACATAGCCGAACATCGAGGTTGCCAGCACCGTCAGCGGCGCGATGCAATTGGGCAGGATGTGGCGGGCCATGGTGAAGGTCTCGGAATTGCCCATCACGCGCGAGGCGGCGATGAACTCCTTTTCGCGCAGCGACAAGACCGTGCCGCGCACGATACGCGCGACAGAGGGCGTATAGGCGATGCCGAGCGCCAGGATGATGCCGTATTTATTGGCGCCGACCACGGCAAGCAGGCCGAGCGCCAGGAGGATGCCGGGGAAAGCGAGCAGCGCGTCGTTGAAGGCCATGACGATACGGTCGACCCAGCCGCGCATATAGCCGGAGAACAGTCCGATCAGGGTGCCAAGCACGACCGCGAGCGAGACCGTCAGGATGCTGATCCAGACCGAGGTCGCAGCCCCCGCCATCAGGCGTGAGAGCACATCGCGGCCGAATTCGTCGGTGCCGAGCCAGAACATCGAAGATGGCGGCGCGAGCTTGAAGCGGAAGGACAGGCGCAAGGGATCATAGGGCGTCCAGAGCGCGCCCATGCCGGCCGCGACGAGCAGCGTCCCGATCAGGCCGCCGCCGATCAGCGCATTGAGCGGAGGGAGCTTCATTCGGCTGCAACCCTTGGATCGAAGATCGGATAGCAGAGGTCAATGATGAGATTCACCAGCACATAGGTGAAGGCGACGAAGAGCATGCAGCCCTGGATCACCGGATAGTCGCGGGCGAAGATCGCATCGACGAGCAGGCGACCGAGGCCGGGGATGGTGAAGACGGTCTCGACCACGGCGATGCCGCCGAGCAGATTGCCGAGCACGAGGCCGATCAGCGTCCAGGTCGGTCCGAACGCGTTCTTGAAGGCGTGCCGCCAGAGCACCGCCATCTCCGACAGGCCCTTGGCACGGGCATGGGTGATGTAGTCGAGCCTGAGCACCTCCAGCGTCGAGGCCCGCGCCATGCGCATCAGCACGCCGATCTCGTGCAGGAACAGCGTCAGGATCGGCATGACCAGATAGAGGATGCCGCGCCAGGGATCGTCGCCGATCGAGACATAGCCGACGACAGGCAGCCAGCCGAGCTTGAGCCCGAAGAACAGCAGCAGCAGCAGGCCGAGCCAGAAGGTCGGGATCGAGAGCAGGAGCGTCGCGACCGCCACCAATCCGAGATCGAGCGAGGAATCCTGCTTCCATGCGGCGATGACGCCGGCGGGCACCGCGACCAGGCTGGCGCAGAACACCGCGACAAGCACGATCTGGGCGCTGACCCAGAAGCGCGACAGGATCAGCGGCAGGATCGGCTCCTGCGTGTTGATGGATGAGCCGAAGTCGCCGTGCAGCAGGTTGCCGGACCAGATCCCGAACTGGATGAACAGGCTCTGGTCGAGCCCGAGCTTGGCGCGCAGATCGGCGAGACTGGCCGGCGTCGCCAAATCGCCGAGCATCAGCGCCGCGGGGTCGCCCGGGATCAGCCGGATAAGCACGAAGACCGACACCGCCACGATCAGCAGCGTCGGTGCGGCCATGGCGATCCTGGTCAGGGCGAAGCGCAGCATCGGGAGCTCCCGGGCTCGGTCGTCAGCGGAGGGGCGGTTTGGTTACTTCGCGACGGTCACTTCCCACATCCTCAGCTTCGACTGCCAGGGTTGGAAGCCCGAGAGCTTCTTGCTGTGTGCGATCGAGTCGACGCCGTTGTACATGAAGATCAGCGGGACTTCGTCGATGACGCCCTTGTGGAGTTCGTCGACGAGCTTCTGACGCTCGACCTTGTCGGCGATGGCCGTCAGTCGGTCGATCTTCTCCTGCGCCTGCGGATTGTCCCAGATTTTGCGCGGCTGCTTGTCCTTGGGGCCGGCGAACTGCTCGAACGCGAGCGCGGGGTCGAAGCGCGCCGAGAACGAGAAGGACTGCATCTGGTAATTGCCCTTGTTGTAGCGGTCGAGCTGCGTCGCCCAGTCGATCACCTCGATTTCGGCGTTGATGCCGGCGGCCTGCAGCATGGCCTGAACCACGACGGCGGCGGGGAAGCTCGGCACGGTCGGGCGTTTGTTGGCGAGGATCGAAATCTTTTCGCCCTTGTAGCCTGCTTCCGCGAGCAGCTTCTTGGCGGCGGCGGGATCATACTTATGGCCCTGCTTCTCGACCGCGCCGAAATAGGCCGAACGCGAGTAGATCGGCGAGTTGTTGGTCTGGCCCAACCCGTTCGAGGCGGTGGCGACGATCTCGTCCATGTCGAGCGCGGCCGCGATCGCCTTGCGCAGCTTGACGTTGCCTGTCACCGCGTCGCGGGTCTGGATCAGCAGGACATGGCGCGTCGCGGTCGGCGCGGTGGCCACGGCGAGATTGGGGATCTTGCGGATCTCCTCGACATCGCTGGCGAGGATTTCGCTCATGTCGAGCGCGCCGGAGGTCAGCCCGGCCTTTACGGTCGCGGGATCCTTGACGATCAGGAACTTGACGTCCTTCACCAGCGGGCGCTTCGAGCCGACATAACCATCGGGCTTGCCGTCGGTCTTCGGCGATTTGTAGCCGTCGAACGCGGTCATGGTGAAATACTCGGCCCGCTTCCATTCGCCGAACTTGAACGGGCCGGTGCCGATCGGCTTGTCCCAGCTGCCGTCGGCCTTGACCGAATCCTTATGGGTGACGCCGGCCATGGCGCAGTCGGTGCGGGCGAGCGAGTCGAGGAAGAGCGCGTTGGGCTGGTTGATCTTCATCACGACGGTTTTCGCGTCGGGCGTCTCGACAGCCTCGACCTTCAGGCCGCCCCGGCCGTCGAATTCCGACAGGCAGCGCCAGTCGGTCTTCGGGTCCATATATCGGTTCCAGCTCCAGAGCACGTCGGCGGAGGTCAGATCGGCGCCGTTGTGGAACTTGATGCCGCTGCGCAGGGTGAAGGTGTAGGTCTTGCCGTCGGCGGACGTGTCGACCTTCTCGGCCAGCAGCGGCTGGACGATGCCGCCCTCGTCATAGCCGACCAGCCCCTCGACGATCTGCAGCGCGAAATCGTCGGTGTTGTCGTCGCGATTGACGCCGGGATTGATGCTGCGGACATCGGCTGCAACCGCGACGGTGATCGACTGGGCGGCAGCCGGGCTGGCGCAGGCCGCCAGCATGACGGCGGAGGCGATGAGGCGGTTCATGTCGGTTCCCCTTGTTCTGGACAGGCTTGCCGGGAGGGCTCAGGCCGCTTCGGCGCGGCGCGCCGCGAGCACGCCGGCGAAGAAATCCTGAACCCGCGGCACCGCCCGCAGGCCATCATGGGCCATGTTCGGCACGAGATCGAATTGCACGGACACGCCGGCATCCTCGAATGATTTGCGCAAGCGCGCCAGCCGTTCCGGTCGCGTCGCGCCGGCATGATTGGCGTCTGGCATCCAGTTGCGGCCGCCCTGCCGGTGGGTGATCTCCCAGGTCTCCAGATCGGCCGCGCCGACGATCATCTGGACCTTGACTTGGCGCATCGCCTCGATGTCGGGCGTAACGCCGAAGAGTTCGGCCATGTTGCGGGTGCCGACCCACCAGTCGCGGCTCGGATCGAGCAGCGTCACCGAGCCCGGCGCGCCGATCGAACAGGCGAAGAGCCGCTTGGGCTGCATCATCAGGAAGCGGTGGGCGAAATGGCCGCCGCCCGAATAACCGAACAGGCCGAAACGGTCGAAGGACAGGCCATAGCGCTGCGCCACCTCATCGACCATTGCGAGCAGCACCTCATCATAGCGGATCGCGCCCTCGCGCATGTATTTGAAACCGTCGCGATTATCGTCGCCGAGCACGCCGATCGGGAACAGCGGCGCGAGAATGACGCAGTTGTTCCAGCGGCCGAATTCCTCGAAGCCGTCGCGATAGCCGATGAAGCCGCGCCCGGTGCCGTGCATGGCGACGACGAGTTCCGGCGCTTCTCCGCCCTTGCCGAGGCTTTGCGGCACGTAGAGGCAGTAGCTGAAACGCGGATCGGCCTTGCAGGCCATGATCGAGGTCGGGCCGAGATCATAGAGCGCGCGAGCCCGCGACGTGGCCTCGTCCTCCGGTTTGCGGGTGATCTCTGGCGAGGCGTTCATGACGAAAACTCGTTGGCGGAATAATTGGCGCCAATAAAGTTGCATGTTACGCTGCGGGCCGCAACAGGGCAGATCGCTGTGAATCGAAATCTGCTAGAGACTCCGGCCACGCCAGAGATTCGGATGAAAACCACTCGTCGCAGCAACAAGAGCGCCCTCGCCGGCGAAATCGCCGAGGCGATCAACCTGCGCGCCTTCCGGCCGGGCGAATGGCTGCGTCAGATCGATCTGGAGGAAAAATTCGCGGCGACCCGCTTCGACGTGCGCGGTGCGCTCGACGAACTCGCGGTGCGCAAGACGATCGAGCATGTGCCCAATCGCGGCTATCGCGTCGCGCAGATCGACGCCGGCACCTCCCGCGCCATCCGCGAGACCCGCGTCATCCTGGAGACAGCAGCCGCGCCCGCCGTCGTCGCGCGCATCGACGCGGCGACGATCGCCAGGCTGAAGGAGCTCGCCGACCGTTTCGGCGATGCGGTGCAGGCCGGCACCCGTATCCAGCAGAGCCAGATCAACAGCGAGTTCCATCACCTGTTCTACAGCCTCTGCGGCAATCCGGTGCTGGAGGAAACGATCTGGACATTGCGCGACCGCTCTCGCGGCTCGGACGTCACGGTATGGAATTCGCACGAGACGCTGGTGCAGAGCGACCGCGACCACCACGCCATGATTGCGGCGCTGGAGGCGCGAAACGCCGTCGAACTCGCGCGGTTGATCGCAGCCCATATCGTCAAGGACAAGCCCTGAGCTACGCGGGGCAGGACGTATCGAAAGCGGGTCTTGCGCCTGGTCTTGTGCATTGACAGGGCAGCTCGCGGCTGCAACTCGAAAGCCATGAACGACCATGCCAAGATGAGCGCCGCCGCGATGGTCGATGCCGCGGCCGAGCCGCAACCCGGCAGCGTGCTCGGGCGCGTCGGCAGCGACGCCCGGCCCTCGATGGGCGAGATCGGGCTGAACCAGTTCGCACCCTATCTGATGAATCGCGTCTCGGCGCGCTGGAACGCCAACCTCTCGGACGCTCTCAAGGCCCATGACATGACCACGCCGAAGATGCGGGCGCTGGCGGTTCTGTGCATCACCTCGGGCCTGACCATCAACGAATTGTCGGTCTTCGCGGTCACCGAGCAGTCGACCATGAGCCGCACGCTCGATTCGATGGAGAAACAAGGCTTCATCCGCCGCCAGCAGCGCGACGAGGACATGCGCGTGCGCGAAATCCACGTCACCGAGAACGGGCGGGCGGCCTTCGAGCAGATCTGGCCGATGATGTACGACATGTTCGCCGCCATGTTCGAAGGCGTCGACGAGGACGAGTACCAGGCCTTCACCGGCACCCTGCACAAGGTGCTGCGCAACATCCGCAAGCACGAGATCTGAGCGGGCCGACGCGCTCCTATAAACTCGCCACCGTCTTCAGCGCGCCATCAAGCGCGATGCCGTCCTCGTCGAGCAGAGCAGCCTGCCGCAGCCGCTTGAGCCAGGCTGCGCCGTCCTCGCGCCCGACCAGCAGCGGCAGGGCCGAGAGCACCCTGTCGAATTTCGCCGCGCCGCGCGCATGGGTGTCGGAATAGCCCTTCACCAGCCGGCGGCAGCCGAGCACCTCGACGGCGAGATGGTAATTCTGCCGCAGGGTCTCCTCGGCCACGGCGAGCCAGGCCTCGGTATGGGCGATTTCGCGCTGATGGCGCAGCGTGCCCAGGCGCATCGGCTTCAGACCGGAGAGGAGATAAAGCGCGGAAAACCACAGGATCGTGCCGGTGCGGACGCGCCGGCCGCGATTGACGATACGGTCGAGCCGCGCGACGAGCGTCGGCCGCGCCTCCAGCCAGAGACCGAGCCGTCGGGGCAGGGTGCCCAGCACTTCCTCCATGCGCGGATGCATGAATTCGGTGGTGTAGACGAGCTGATCCACGCTGGCGCCGACCTCGTTGCGGACACGCGCGAAGCGGCTGGCCCGGACCTTGAGATCGGCGACACGGATGACATCGTCATAGGCCATGGCGACGGCGAGATATTTCGCGGCGGTCTGCGTGAACGCGTGCCCCTCTTCGACTCCGTGCGAGCGCTCGTCCAGCGCCAGTAATCGCCCCATCCGGTCGAGATAGTCGCCCGCATAGGCGGGGTTCTGAAAATCGACGAGCTTCTTCACGCCGGCATAGAGCATGGCTTGTGCCGTCTCGGGAAAATCGTCGCGGATACGCGTCAGCAGTGCGTCGAGTGCGGCATGCCCGGCCGAGGCCGGGACCGGCTCGAAGCGCTTGGGCGCCGATTTCCTGACCGGGTCGCGCGGCTTGTCGCTGGCACGGTCGTGGCCGGCGGCAAAGGCTCGCAGGCTCGGCTCGACGCCCTTGCCGCCGGCCCGGATCGTCGCCTCGAAAGCCGCCTTGCCGAAGGGCAGGACGCCGGCGCCCGACAGCGCACCGAACATCGTAGCCGAGATCACGCTGCCATGGCGCTCGGCCAGGTCCTGCATGTCGAAGGCGATGGTCTTGCGCGCCGCCACATCGGTGGCGTCGACCACGACGAGTGGGTCGCCGATGCCGTCGCCGGGCTGTTCCTTTTCCGCAACCGCAAAGGAACGATGCGTCGAGGCGATCAGCGTGGTCCGCTCCGGCGTCACCAGTCCGCGCAGGATCGAGCGGCCGGCTTCCATGAACTCGGCCGCCAGCACGATGTCGACATCGCCCGGCGTCGGCATCAGCGAGAGCACCGGCAGGCGGCCGTCCTTGGGCGGCAGCATCTCGATATAGTAGATCGTAGCCCCGGTGCGCTGGGCGACGCCGGGCACCGAGGTCGACTGCGCGACGAAGCCCTCGCTCTCCGCCAGCGCCACGATCCAGTCGGCCAGCACGCCGCCGCCCTGTCCGCCCATGGCCAGGATCGCCAGCGAGAGCGGCTTGTCGGTCGATAATGCGGCGCGCGAAACCTCAAAAGTGTTCATTGCTGAGCGCCTCAGGCCGGAAAGACGATGCGGCTGCGCTCGCGCCGGCGCTGCAGGAAACCGATGACCGCGCCGCGCAACTTCGCCACGAAGCGGTCGAATCCGGTCGGGTTGTGGATGATGTCGGCGCGATAGAAGGAGGGGCAGAGCACGGCGGCCTCGGCCACCTCGCCGCAATTGCCGCAGCCGACGCAGGTATTGTCGATCGCCGCGACCGGATCGTCCTTCAGCGGGTCGTCGGTGTGCTTGACCGAGAGCGAGGGGCAGCCAGAGAGCCGGATGCAGGCATGGTCGCCGGTGCAGACATCCTCGTCGACGCCGAAGCGCTCGCGCACGACGCGCTCGCCCCGCTTCACCGCCGCGCTGAAGAGTGGCTTGATGCGCCGCTGCTTGTTCAGGCTGCATTCCGATGAGGCGACGATGATCTTGGGGCCGGGCTCCTTCGTGGTCAGCGCCTCGCGCAGCGTGTCGCGCATCTTTGCGACATCATAGGTCCGGTCGATCTGGCGGACCCACTTGGCGCCGATGCCCTTCACCGCCGAGGTGATGGAGTTGTTGGTCTGGCGGCCGGGGTTTTGGGCGCGCGACGACAGGATGTCCTGCCCGCCGGTCGCCGCGGAATAATAGTTGTCGACGACGAGGATCACGCCGTCCTGCTTGTTGAAGACGGCGTTGCCGACCGAACTCGCCAGCCCGTTATGCCAGAAGCCGCCATCGCCCATGATCGAGATCGAACGTTTGTCGGCCGCGACGTTGAAGGCCGAGGCCGAGGCCGGCCCCAGCCCATAGCCCATCGTCGTCGCGCCGATGTTGAAGGGCGGCAGGATCGAGAACAGATGGCAGCCGATATCGGCGGCGACATGGTGCTGGCCGAGTTCCTTCTCGACCAGCTTCATCGCGGCGAAAATCGGCCGCTCCGGGCAGCCCGTGCAGAACCCGGCCGGACGCTGCGGCACGACAGCGGCGAGCGCCTTGACGCGGGGATCGTCGAGCACGGCGCTCGGATCGGGCAAGGGCGGGCGGTTGCCGAGCAGCATGGCGGCATGGGTTTCGAGGAAGCTGCCGATACCCTTCGCCAGAACCTGAGCGGTATATTCGCCGCCCATCGGCAGCATGTCCTTGCCGGCGATCGTGGTCTGGATGTCGCGTCGGCGTAAAAGCGTGTTCAGCCCCTGCTCGATATACTCCGGTGCGCCCTCCTCGACCATCAGCACCGCCCGCTTGCTTGCGCAGAAGTCGGCAAGTTCGTCGGGGATCAGCGGGTAGGTCACGTTCATGACGTAGAGCGGCACGGCGGAGGCGCCGTAGACATCGGCCAGCCCATGCTGCTGCAAAGCGCGCAGCACGTTGTTGTACATGCCGCCCTGCAGGATGATGCCGACCTCGCCATCCTCGGGGCCCATCACCTCGTTGAGCTTGCGCGAGGAGATGAAGTCGATTGCGGCCGGCCAGCGCTTTTCCAGCTTCTCCTTCTCATGGATGAAGGAGGCCGGCGGCAGCACGATGCGACCGGTGTCGCGCTTCGGGCTTTCCAGCGCCTGGCGCAGGGTGAAGTCCGGCTTGCGGTTGTCCTTGGCGACGAACTGGCCATGGACATGGCAGGTGCGGATGCGGACCTGCAGGATCACCGGCGTGTTCGAGACCTCCGACAGTTCGAACCCGTCCTCGACCGCCTTGACGATGCTTCCCAGATTGGGGCGCGGATCGAGCATCCAGATCTGCGATTTCATCGCGAAGGCGTGGCTGCGCTCCTGCATGATCGAGGAGCCCTCGCCATAGTCCTCGCCGATGACGATCAGCGCCCCTCCGGTGACGCCGCCGGAGGCGAGGTTGGAGAGCGCGTCGGAGGCGACGTTGGTGCCGGCGGTCGATTTCCAGGTCACGGCGCCGCGGATCGGGTACATCACCGAGGCCGAGAGCATCGCGGCCGCGGCCGCTTCCGAGGCCGAGCTTTCGAAATGCACACCGAGATCGTCGAGCACGTCCTTGGCGTCGGCGAGCACATCCATCAGATGCGAGATGGGCGAGCCCTGATAACCGCCGACATAGGACACGCCGGACTGGAGCAGGGCCTTGGTGATGGCAAGGATGCCCTCGCCGCGAAACAGGTCGCCCGCGCCGAGCTTGAGATCCTGGACCTCTCGTTCGAATGATCGTTCAGCCATGGTGCCTCCTCCTTGGCTCGTCCACTGGTGTTCACGCCAGGCTCAGCCGCACGGCGATATTGCCGCGCGTCGCGTTGGAATAGGGGCAGCGCTCATGCGCCCCGGCGAGGATATCCCGCGCCAGCGCCGACTCGACGCCCGGCAACGCCACCCTGAGCTCGACTTCCAGTCCGTAGCCGATTGCGACTGCGCCGATGCCGACAGCAGCAGTCACAGTGACCTCTTCGGGCAACGCGATCTTGCGCTGCCGCGCGACGAGCTTGACCGCGCCGAGGAAGCAGGCGGCATAGCCGGCCGCGAAAAGCTGCTCGGGATTGGTGCCCGCGCCGCCCGGCCCACCGAGCTCCCTGGGGATCGTCAGCGCGAGATCGAGCACGCCGTCGCTGGAGACAGTGCGGCCTTCGCGCCCGCCGCTCGCGGTCGCTTCCGCCCGGTAGAGCACCTTCTCAAGTTCGATCATGAAACTGCGTCCGCTTTGATCACGGTCATCTGCTCAATGCCCACCGAGATAGGTTGCGATCAGCCTGGGGTCGTGGATGAGGTCGGCGGCCGGTCCGGAATGGACGATCTCGCCAGTCTCGATGACGTAGCCGAAATCGGCGGTCTCCAGCGCGGCCCGGGCATTCTGCTCGACCAGCAGCACGGAGACGCCGAGATCGCGCAGCGAGGCGATGATCCTGAAGATGTCGCGCACGATCAACGGCGCAAGGCCGAGGCTCGGTTCGTCGAGCAGCAGCAGGCGCGGCTTGGCCATCAGCGCCCGGCCCAGAGCCAGCATCTGCCGCTCGCCGCCCGAGAGGGTGTTGGCCAGTTGCTGCCGGCGTTCGAGCAGGCGCGGAAATCGGTCGAAGACCTCGTCGAGGCTGCGGCGCACCCCGGCCCGGTCGCCGCGCCGGCCATAGGCTCCGAGCAGGAGATTGTCGCCGACGCTCATCTCGCCGAACAGCTCGCGCTTTTCCGGCACGAGGCAGAAGCCGCGCTCGACCCGGGCCTCGACATCGAGCCTGCGAAGATCCTGTCCATCGAAGACCATCGTCCCGGTCGAGGGAAGCAGGCCCATGGCGGCGGCGAGCAGCGTCGTCTTGCCCGCGCCGTTGGGGCCGATCACGGTGACGATCTGGCCGGGTTCGATTGCGAGCGAGACGCCGCGCACCGCCTCGACCTTGTCGTAGGAAACGGAGAGGTCGGCGATCGAGAGCAGCGCCATCACGCCGTCCCTCCGAGATAGGCGTCCTGCACGCGCGGGTCGTTGCGAATTTCGGCCGGCTCGCCCTCGCAGAGCTTGCAGCCGAAATTCATCACCACGATCCGGTCGACCAGCCCCATGACGAAGTCCATGTCGTGCTCGACCAGCAGGATCGTCAGATGTTCCGAGCGCAGCGATCTGAGCAGCGCCGCCAGCGCCTGCTTCTCCTGCTTGCGCAGGCCCGCCGCCGGCTCGTCCAGCACCAGCAGAACCGGGTCGGCGGCGAGTGCGCGGGCGATCTCCAGCACGCGCTGGTTGCCGAGCGGCAGGTTGCCGGCGAGCTCGAACAGCTTGTCGCCGAGCCCGACGCGCTCGAGCTGCCGGCGCGCCTCGAAGCGGGCCTGCGCTTCTTCTGCCCGGTCGAGCCTGAACGCGCCGCGCAGGAAGCCGGAAGCGGTGCGCGGATGCGTGCCGAGCAGGACATTGTCGAGCAGCGTCATCTTGGGCCGGACCTTCACGTGCTGGAAGGTCCGCGCGATCCCGGCGCGCGCGATCATGCGCTGCGGAGCGCGCGTGATGTCCTCACCCAGGAAGACGATCCTGCCCTCGTTGCAGCGCAGTGCGCCGGTGAGCAGGTTGAACATCGTGCTCTTGCCGGCGCCGTTGGGTCCGATCAGGCCGAGGATCTGGCCGGACTGGAGCGCGAAATCGACCTTGTCGACAGCGACGAGCCCGCCGAATCGCCGCTGCACCGCCTCGACGCTGAGAAGCGGCGTGCCGGGCGCGGGCTTCGTGCGCGCCGGCAGCAGCGCGGCCGGCGGCGGCGTCTGCGCGCGCTGCCTTGGCAGCAGCCTTGTCAGCACCGGCACGATGCCGCCGCGCGCCCTTTGCAGCAGGATGATGAAGACGATCGAGAAGGCGACGATCTCGAGCTGGCCCGACGCGCCCTTGGCGATCAGCGGCAGGTAGTCCTGGATGCTGTTCTTCGACAGGGTGACCAGCGCCGCGCCGACGATGGCGCCGATCAGCTCGGTCGCGCCGCCGACCATCGCCATCATCAGATAGTCGATGCCGACATGGACCTCGAAGGGCGCGGGGCTGACGAAGCGGCCGAGATGAGCGTAAAGCCAGCCCGACAGGCCGGCGAACAAAGCGGCGACCACGAAGGTCGAAAGCCTCGTGGCGAAGGCGTCGATGCCGAGACTCTCGACCAGCAGGTTGCCGCCGCGCAGCGCCCGCATCGCCCGCCCGGCGCGAGAATCGAGCAGGTTGTGTGACAAAAGCAGGGCCGCGAGCATGACCGCCCAGATCAGGTAGAACACCTGCCAGCTCGCCGTGAGCGCAACCGGGCCGATGGCGACCGGCGGAATGTTGGCAATTCCGTTGTAGTTGCCGAGCCCTTCGACGGTGCCGAACAGGAAATAGATCGACAGCCCCCAGGCGACGGTGCTGAGCGCCAGGAAATGCCCGCCCAGGCGAAGCGTAAGCGCGCCGAGCACGGCGGCGACGCTGCAGGTCAGCACCACCGCGAGCACGAGTCCGAGCCAGGGCGACCAGCCCTGCAGGGCGCTGGCCCAGGCGGTCGCATAGGCGCCGATGCCGACGAAGGCCGCCTGCCCGAACGACATCATGCCGCCGACCCCGGTCAGCAGCACGAGCCCGAGCGCGACCAGCCCGTAGACGCCGATATAGTTCAGCAGCGTGATGCTGAAGGGGTTGAGGTAGAACGGCGCGGCGGCCAGCAGGACGATGGCGGTCGCGGCGGTCAGGCGGATCTGGAGCGGGCTCATTCCTCGGCCTCGTCCTCGGTCTCGCCCACGGTGAGCGAGCGCCACAGCAGCACGGGGATGAGCAGCGAGAACACGATGACCTCCTTGAAGGCGCTGCTCCAGAACGAGGCGAAGCTTTCGAGCATGCCGACGAGGACCGCGCCGAGCGCCGTGATGGGATAGCTCACCATCGCGCCGATGATCGCCCCGACGAAGGCGCGCAGGCCGAACAGGAAGCCGGAATCGTAGAAAATCGTCGTCACCGGCGAGATCAGGATGCCGGAGATGCCCGCCAGCACCGAGGCGAGCAGATAGGCGATCGTGCCGGTGCGCGCCGGCCGGATGCCGACGAGCCGCGCGCCGGTGCGGTTCACGGCCGTGGCGCGCAACGCCTTGCCGGTGATGGTGTAGCCGAAGAAGGCATAGAGCAGCCCGCTGAAGATGGCGGCGCTGGCCACGACCATGAAGGTCTGTGCCTGCACCAGCATTCCGGCGACCTCGAAACTCGCCTCGCTCAGCGGCTGCGTCCTGATGCCCTCGGGACCGAAGAACAGCAGTCCGAGGCCGACCAGCGCGAAATGCAGCGCCATCGCCACCGTCAGCAGCAGCAGCACCGAGGCATCCGCGATCGGCCGGAACACGATCCGGTCGAGCAAAGGCGAGATCGGCAGGACCAGCAGCAGCGACAGCGCGATCCGTGCCGGCATCGGCAGGGCCGCGCCCGCCGCCAGCCACATCAGCGCGACCGGGACGAGCGGCAAGACGAGATAGAACGCAAGCGTGCGCGGGATCGCGCTCGCGGCGCCCGCGCGCAGATCCGCGGTGACCTGCATCGCGGTCGCGACCAGCGCCAGCAATGCGACGAGCCCGCCCGTTCCCGGCAGCTTCTGCGTCTCCAGCGCCGCCAGCGTCAGCGCGGTGAAGGCCGCGATGTCGCCGAACGGCACGAAGATCACGCGCGTCACCGCGAAGATCAGCACGAAACCGATCGCGATGAGCACATAGATCGCTCCGCTCGCAATGCCGTCTATGGCCAGGATGGCGGCGATGTCGCTGGTCATGTCATGTCAGGCCGGCATTGCGAGGGCGGGGCGTGGGTCCGGGCTGGTCTCAGGGCTCGTATTTCCAGACGCCGTTGGTCAGCCGCACCAGCACGAGGCTGCGTTCGTCGACGCCATAGGCGGCTTCCGGCTTGAAGTTGTAGATCGCATGCACGCCGGCGAGCTCCTTGGTCGCGAAGATCTCGTCCTTGAGCGCGGTCCGGAATTCCGGCGTGCCGGGCTTGGCTTTGGCCATTGCGCGCTTGGCGGCCTCGGTGAAGATCAGCCAGGCGTCGAAGGAATAGGCCGAGAAGCCGTCTGTCGTCTCCGTGCCGTTGACCTTGAGATAGCTCGCGCGGAAGGCGAGCGAGGGCTTCTTGGCGAAATGGCTGTCTGGCAACTGCTCTGCGACGATGACCGGGCCGGTCGAGACCAGGATGCCTTCCGCCGCCTTGCCGCCGACGCGGATAAAATCGGCGTTCACCAATGCCGGCGTGCCGTAGATCTTGCCCTTGAAGCCACGCTCGGTCAGCGCCAGCAGCGGCAGCGCGCCTTGCGTGGCCGAGCCGCCGTTCATCACGGCGTCGGGCCGCGCCGCGACGATCTTCAGCACCTGCCCGGTCACGGAGGTATCCGTGCGGGCATAGCGCTCATTGGCGACGAGCTTGACCTCTTTGCGGTCCTCGGCCGCCTTGGCGCCGGCATAGACGAGGTCGCCCCAGGCGTCGGAGAAGCCGATATAGGCGACGTTCTTGATGCCGTCCTTGGCCATCCGGTCGGTCACGGCCTTGAACATCAGCGGCGGCGTCTGCGGCACGGCGATGCCCCAGCGCTCGGTCGTCGGCGGCAGCACGACGGGCGAGACCGAGATCATCGGCACCTTGAGTTCCTGCGACACGGCCATCATCGCGATCGAGGCCGGGGCCTGCGCGGTACCGATCAGGATGTCGACTTTCTCCTCCTCGACGAGCTTGCGCGCGTTGCGGGCGGCCGTCGAAGGGTCGGAGGTGTCGTCGAGCTGGATCAGCCTGATCTTCTCGCCATTGACCGAGCTGATATAGTCGATTGCAGCCGCAATGCCCTTGCCATAGGGGATGCCGATCGAGGCGCCGGGGCCGCTGAGCGCGGTGACGAAGCCGACGGTGATGTCGGCGCGCGCCGCGGAAATGGCCAGGATCGAGCCGGCCAAAGCGAAGCTGAGGCGAAGGCTGGTGGTCCGGAGACTGGATGTCACGATAGGCTCCCCTTGTTGATTGCGAACGTTCGGGTTCGCTCCGATGCGAAGATGGTGAAGGCGGATAGGCCCCATGGTCTCGGCGGCTTGCCGGTCGGCCCCGTCGCTGCTAGCGCTGCCGCGCCCTCTTCCAGCGATGGACGCCGATGCCCGCCCCCAAAATCACGCGCCGCTTCGTCGAAACGCCGACCGGGGCGATCCATATCGCGGAGGCAGGCGAGGGCGAGCCGCTCTTGCTGCTCCACCAGACGCCGCGTTCCTGGGACGAGTTTCGCGAGGTGCTGCCGCTGCTGGGCCGGCATTATCGCGCAATCGCGATGGACACGGTCGGCTTCGGCGATTCCGACGCCTTGCCCGCCGGCAGCGATACCATCGAGGCCTGGGCGGATTGCGCCTTTGCCCTGCTCGACGCGCTTGGGCTCGAGCGGGCGATCCTGGCCGGCCATCACACCGGCGCGGCGATCGCCATCGAGATGGCGGCGGCCAGACCTGCGCGGGTCGGAGCCATGGTGCTTTCGGCCCCGCCCTTCGTCGATGCCGCCAAGCGCGAACTTTATGCCCGGCCCGGCAAGACGATGATCGACGAGGTCATCCGCGCTGCCGACGGCAGCCACCTCGCCGCGCTCTGGGGCATGCGCCAGCCCTTCTACCCGAACGGCGATAGTGAATTGCTCGATCGCTTCGTCACCGACGCGCTGAAGGCCGGCCGGCTCGCGGCCGAGGGGCATCGCGTCGTCAATCGCTATGTCATGGAGGCGCGGCTGCCGCTGGTGCGGTGCCCGACACTGGTGATCTCGCCGACCGCCGACCCTCATGCCTACCCGCATGGCGGCAAGGTCGCCGCCGCGATCGCCGGCGCAAGCCTCGTCGAGATCGAGGGCGGGATGGTGCCTCTGCCCGACCAGATGCCCGAAGCCTTCGCGGAAGCCGTGCTGGCGTTCCTGCGCCCGGCTGGAGCTTGATAGGCAGGCGTTTCGAGGCCTTTGCAGTTCAGTCATCCCGACGCCCTCGCGCAACGAAACGCCTGAAATCGGCGATGGCCCGCTCCGGCGCCATCGCAAAACTCGGGCCGCGGCTGGGCTCGATCCCGTCGAGGCGATGCAGCGCGACGCCCATCTCGGCCGCCTTGAGCGCCACCGCCGCGCAGTTTACCACCGGCGCATGGCCGATCCTGTAGCCGCGCGAGCTGCACAAAAGCAGGGCCGGGAGCACGCCCGCGGGGATCACGACATCGGCTCCGGCCTCGACCAGTGGGTGCGCCTTGGCCTCGAACACGGCCCGCATCCGGGCCAGCGCCGCGTCGTCGCCCGCGAAGGCCGGATTGAAATCCTCCGGCGCGAAGCCCAGCCCGGTGACGCCGCTGATCCGGCTGGACAGTCCGTAGCGCTCCGCCTGCTCGTGATGCCAGACCTCGAACACCGGGTCGATCGAGACCAGCGCCAGCCTGCGCCCGAGCTGTGCCGCAAAATGCAGGGTCGCCTCGCCGGTGCCGATGACGGGAATGGCGACGGCCGAGCGGGCCTCATAAAGGCCGGGGTCCTGGAAATGCCCCATTACGAAGCCGTCGTAGCCTTCGCCCTCGGCCTGAATGCAGCGGTCGATCGCCAGCGCGGCGCAGCGGAACTCGGTGAGCCGGCCGAAATCGCGGTCGGGTGGTGACGTGCCAGCGACGTCGATCGTCGTTCCGGGCGCGGCGATGCCATTGAGATAGCTCGACAGGCGTTCGAGATAGGGCGCATTCTGCGCCGTATCGACGAAACTCTGCCAGAGGATGCGCATCCGGTCCGTGCCCCAGCCCTTGCATCAGGACGGCGGGAGCGTCGTCGCGAGCGCTCCAAAACCGCCAAGATATTTCAAGCTTAAACATATGCATTTGCATGTCAATGACGCAGGATTTCGCATCGGGCGCGTCACCGCGCCGTCACTCGCGGCTCGCGCAATGTCAGCCCCAAGCGAGCCTTTCGCACTGCGCGACTACGGCGAAAAACACTGCTGGTCTCTCGAAATGACGCCAAAAATAATCGATTCCGACGATGTTTTCCTGCTATTGGGAAGCTTTCACATTCTGGCCTTGCTCGCCCGCCCGGCCTCTTTGCCGATGGTGATCGCGGTGTGCGGCTGATTATCTGCATTTGCACGCAAATACCCTCGCGCGCCGACCGGAGCACGGTTGACGCTCGGAAACTTCAGACCTAAAATATTTCTCCAGCAGGGTGGTCCGGTTGAAGGAGCGGCGCGTGTCGCAGGCAGTCTCGTCGATCTCCCGGATGCTAGGCAAGGCGAAGCCGTGAGCGCAAGCGCTGCTCAGTATTCCGATATCGCGGCGCTGTCGGCCTGATGGCGGTGGCGACGCAATTGCCGGACGGTCCCGCGACGGTCTTCGCCGCCTTTGCCGCCAGTGCATCGCGGCACGGCGAAAAGCCGTTCCTCTGCGTCCTGCCCGAGACGGCGCGCGCCTACGCCATCGCGCCCGGGCAACACAGCTATGGCGAGGTCCAGGCGCGGGTGCTGCACCTGCGCGAGGCCTATCGCGCGGCGGGTTACGGCCACGGCCACCGCGTCGGCGTGCTGCTGGAGAACCGGCCGGCTTTCTTCCTGCACTGGTTCGCGCTGAACGCGCTCGGCGTCTCGCTGGTGCCGATCAATCCCGACATGCGCGCGGCCGAGATCGAGTATCTGGTCGGGCATTCCGAGATCGTGGCGGCGCTCGCGATCGAAGGCAGGCAAGTCGACATCGCTGCGGCCGCCCGCGCGATCGGCCGCGAGGTGCCAGTCTTCGGTCCCGAGGATGCGCCGCCCGTTATCTCAGGGCCTGCTCCGAAGGCAGGCGTCCCGGATCGCGACAGCGAATGCGCGTTGCTCTACACGTCGGGCACTACCGGCCGGCCCAAGGGCTGCGTGCTGCCCAACGCGTATTTCCTCTATGCCGGACACTGGTACGCCACGATCGGCGGCCTCATCGCCATGACCGAAGGCGTCGAGCGCATGCTGACGCCGTTGCCGGTCTTCCACATGAACGCCATGGCCTATTCCGCGATGGCGATGGTTTCGACCGGCGGCTGCCTGATCGCGCTCGACCGCTTTCATCCGCGCAGCTGGTGGGCGAGCGTCCGCGAGAGCGGCGCGACCATCGTGCATTATCTCGGCGTCATGCCGCCCATGCTGATGGGAGCCGACGAGACCCCTCAAGACAGGGCGCACGCGGTCAGGTTCGGCTTCGGTGCCGGTGTAGACCAGGCGCTGCATGCACCCTTCGAGGCGCGCTTCGGCTTTCCCCTGGTCGAGGCCTGGGCGATGACCGAGACAGGTGCAGGCGCGGTGGTCGTC
Organism: Allobosea sp. P2_A10; assembly: GCF_056405115.1. Lineage (NCBI taxonomy): Bacteria > Pseudomonadati > Pseudomonadota > Alphaproteobacteria > Hyphomicrobiales > Alloboseaceae > Allobosea > Allobosea sp. P2_A10. The sequence continues at coordinate 209,523 of NZ_JBFUCS010000008.1, forward strand.
GCCTCGCAGGATCCGCGCCATGTCGGCACGCGCTGCTTCGGCCGGCCCGGCGGCGAACTCGAGGCGCGTGTCCTTGCCGATGACGGCGCGGAGGCCGCGACCGGCGCGCCGGGCGAATTGCTGGTCCGCCATGCCGGACCCGAACCGCGCTATGGCTTCTTCCGCGAATATCTCAAGGACCCACAGGCGACTGCCGACGCCTGGGCCGACGGCTGGTTCCATACCGGCGACGTCGTCCGGCGTGGCGCGGACGGTTCGCTGCATTTCATCGATCGCAAGAAGAACGTCATCCGCCGCTCGGGCGAAAACATCTCCGCCGTCGAAGTCGAGAGCGTGCTGATGCAGCATAGCGCCGTCGCTCAGGTCGCCGTCGCCGCGACGGCGGACGCCATGCGCGGCGACGAGGTCTTTGCCTGCGTCGTGCTGGCGCAAGGCGAGCATGGCAGTGAGGCGCTGGCCGCCGAGATCGTCGGCTGGTGCCTGTCGCGGCTCGCCTATTACAAGGCGCCGGGATATGTCGCCTTCGTGCCGGCGCTGCCGCTGACCTCGACGCAGAAAATCCAGCGCGGCAGCCTGAAGGAGTTGGTCTCCACGAGCCTCGGCGGTCCCGACTGCATAGACACCCGCAATCTCAAGAAGCGGGTGGCGGCCTGATGGGCAATGTCTCGCGCCGGGCGCGAACACCTTATGACGGTGTAGTCGCCTGCATGCCGGTGACAGTACCCTATCAACGCTTTTCGAGCGAGAGCGCCGCATGGTGGATCGGCCGCGCCTTGCACGGCCTCACGCGCCAGGCGGGCCTGCGCCCGAAAGACCTCGACGGCTTTTCGCTGTCGAGCTTCACCGTGGGGCCCGACACCGCGATCGGCCTGACCCAGCATCTGGGCCTGACGCCGCGCTGGCTCGACCATATCCCGCTCGGCGGGGCGAGCGCCGTAGTGGCGCTGAGGCGCGCTGCGCGGGCGGTGCAGGCGGGCGATGCCGATTTCGTCGCCTGCGTCGGGGCCGACACCAACCATGTCGATTCCTTCCGCAAGACGCTCTCGACCTTCTCGCGTTTCGCGCAGGATGCGGTCTACCCCTATGGCTCGGGTGGGCCCAATGCGAGCTTCGCGCTGATCACCCGGAACTACATGAACCTCTACGGCGCGACGCGGGAGGATTTCGGCAAGCTCTGCGTCGCGCAGCGCGACAATGCGCTGGCGCTGCCGCATGCCCTGATGAAGGAGCCTTTGACGCTCGACGCCTATATGGCGGCCCGGCCGATCGCCGACCCGATTCATCTCTTCGACTGCGTCATGCCCTGCGCCGGCGCCGAGGCCTTTCTGGTCTGCCGCGAGGATGCGGCGCGTTCGCTCGGACTTACGGGCGTGCGCATTCTCTCGACCATCGAGCGCCACAACGCCTTCGCCGACGACCCTGTCCAGATCAGGGGCGGCTGGGCCATGGATGTCGACGATCTCTGGAGCATGGCCGGGATTGCGCCTGACACCGTCGATTTCGTTGAAACTTATGACGACTATCCGGTGATCTCGATGCTGCAATTCGAGGATCTCGGCTTCTGCGCCAAGGGCGAGGGCCCCGATTTCGTGCGCGGCCACGGCTTCACCAATGACGGGACGTTCCCGCACAACACCTGCGGCGGCCAGCTTTCAGTCGGGCAGGCGGGCGCGGGCGGCGGCTACCTCGGGCTGGTCGAGGCCCTCCGGCAACTCACCGGCACGGCGCTGGGCGCGCAGGTCGAGAACGCGAAGATCGGCCTCGTCTCGGGCTTCGGCATGATCAACTACGATCGTGGCCTGTCCTCCTGCGCCACGCTGCTGGCAAGCGCGGCATGAGTACCCCGCTCGCCCGTCCCAAACGCAAGAATCCGCTGGCGAAGACGCGTTTGCCGCTGCTGCCTCATGGCGGGCGCAGTCGAACGGCCCATGGGCTGACGGCGGCCGCGGCCGAGGGGCGCTTTGCTTTGCAGATATGCGAGGATTGCGCCCATGTCGCCTACCCGCCGCGCGATGCCTGTCCGAACTGTCTCTCGGTCAGGTTGCCTTTCAGGGATGTCGATCCCTGCGGGCGGCTGGTCGTCGAGACCACGGTACGGATTTCGACCGATCCCTATTTCCGCGAACGCACGCCCTGGCGCGTCGGCACGGTCGCGCTCGACGCCGGGCCGATGGTCGTGGCGCATCTCCATGGCGACGCGGCCGAAGGTGCCCACGTGCGGCTCGCCCTCAGGCTCGACAAGAGCGGCGCTGCCGTGATGATCGCATTGCCGGCTCAGGAGACGCCCGACATGGAAGCCGATCCCATTCTCCGCGAGATGACCTGCGATCCGAAATTCCGCCGCGTGCTGATCACTGATGGCCGCAACGCCGTCGGGCAGGCCATGGCGAAAGCCTTCTCGGAGGCTGGTGCGTCGATCGTCTTCGTCGGCGTCGCCGATCCCTGGAAGCCCTTTCCCGGGATGGCGGTGCTGGCGGGGATCCCGCAGGTCGAGCTCGTGCCGCTCGACCTCACCGACACGCAATCGGTCGCGGATCTCGCCAGCCAGAATGGCGGCCGTATCGACATCGTCGTCAACACAGCCGAACATGTGCGCAGTGGCGGCATCGTCGAGCGCGGCGGCGTCACGGTGGCGCGCGACGAGATGGAAATCCGCTATTTCGGGCTGATGCGGTTGGCGCAGGCGTTTGGCCCGAGCTTGCGCTTCCGGGGCGCGGACGGCGTCAACTCGGCCACCGCCTTCGTAAACCTGCTTTCGGTCCATGCGCTGATGAACTGGCCGGCTTACGGCGCGCATTCCGCCGCCGAAGCCGCCTGTCTCTCGGCTGCGCAATGCTTGCGCGCGGAGCTCAGGCCGGGCGGCGTCAAGGTGCTCAACGCGTTCTTCGGGCCGCTGGAGACGGAATGGTTCCAGACAGTGCCGCCGCCCAAGCTCGCACCCTCGGCGCTGGCGAAGGCTGTCGTCGCGGCCTTGAAGCAGGGCGTCGAGGACGTCTTCGTGGGTGATATCGCCCAGGACATCCGCGAGCGCCTCGCCGCCAATCCCAAGGCGCTCGAACGCGAACTGGGTGGTGGGTGAATTTCCGTGCAACAGCGCCGTCATTCCGGACAAGCGGCGAAGCCGCGCCGATCCGGAATCCATCGTAAGGCACTGTCCGTGCTGTATGATGGATTCCGGGTCTACGCTGCGCTGCGCCCGGAATGACGGCGCTCTCCGCTGATCAGGACGCAACGAGGACACCGCTCATGCCCGCGCCCGACCTTCTCGCCTTCGCCGCCGCGATCTCGTCGGGCGCGATCCGCGTCGTCGACTTGACGCAGACGCTGACGCCGGAGTTTCCGACCATCGCCCTGCCGCCGGAATTCGGTCAATGCGCGCCGTTCCGGCTGGAGGAGGTCTCGCGCTACGATGCGCGCGGGCCGGCCTGGTACTGGAACAATTTCTCGGTCGGAGAGCACACCGGTACGCATTTCGACGCGCCGATCCACTGGGTCTCCGGCAAGGATCTGCCGGAAAACGCGGTCGACACCATCCCGCCGGAAAAGTTCATCGCGCCGGCCGTTGTGATCGACTGTTCCGCCGAGAGTGCGGTTGACCCCGATTTCGTCCTGACCATCGCCTTCGTCGAGGCGTGGGAGGCCGCGCATGGGCGCATCGAGCCCGGCAGCTGGGTGCTGCTGCGCACCGACTGGTCGAAAAAGTCCTTTGCCGACTTTGCCGGTCTTCGCGAGGACGGCGCCCATACGCCCGGTCCCGGCCCCGAAGTGGTGAAATGGCTGGTCGAAAAGCGCGATGTGCTCGGCTTCGGCACCGAGACGATCGGCACCGATGCCGGTCAGGCGCATCATTTCAACCCACCCTATCCGGCGCATTTCTACATGCACGGCAAGGGCCGCTATGGCCTGCAATGCCTGACGCGGCTCGATCAGCTGCCGCCGAAGGGCGCGGTGATCGTGGCCGCCCCTCTGAAGATCAGGCAGGGCTCGGGCAGCCCGTTGCGCGTGCTGGCGCTGATCCCCGGCGCCGGAGCCGGGCCATGAGCGATGTCGCCATCGTCACCGGCGGCAGCGCCGGGATCGGGGCAGCGATCGGCCGCACGCTGATCGGGCGCGGCATGCAGGTGATCGTGCTCGATCGCAATCCGCCCGACTGGACGCATGAGCGACAGACCCACACCAGCGTCGATCTGCTCGATCCCGAGGCGACGGCGGCGAGCGCTGCCGAGGTCGCGGCAAGGCATGCCGTCACTCACCTCGTCCATAATGCCGGCGTGATCCTTCCAAACCTCGTCGAGACCACGCCGCCAAGCGACTTCACCACGCTGGCGCAGCTGCATTTCGGGGCGGCGCTGATCCTGCTCAAGGCGGTGCTGCCAGGCATGCGCGAACGCCGCTTCGGCCGGGTCGTGCTGATGTCGTCGCGCGCGGCGCTGGGGGCTGCGACGCGGGGCGCCTATTCGGCGACCAAGGCCGGGCTGATCGGACTGGGGCGGACCTGGGCGCTGGAGCTCGCGCCCGACGGCATCACCGTCAACATGGTCGCGCCCGGCCCGATCGCGGGGACGCAGATGTTCCACGGCGTCGTGCCGGCCGGCAGCGAGACGGAGGCCGCGCTGGCGCGGGCCATTCCGGTCAAAAGGCTGGGCCAGCCGCAGGATGTCGCCAATGCGGTCGCGTTCTTCTGCGGGCGCGAGGCGAGCTTCGTCACCGGCCAGACGCTTTACGTCTGCGGCGGCGCAAGCATCGGCCAGTTGACGGTCTGAGGGTTGGTTACACGGATGCGCGGAAAGCCCGAGACGAAACAGCCGGAGACGATCATCTCAGCGCCGAGCCGGCAGCAACTGTTCCCGCCTCGCGAGCGGACATTGCCGAGGATGCTGGAGCGTCAGGCTATCCGCTTCGGCGACAAGGCGCTGGTCCGGATCGGCGAGACGGTCTGGAGCTTTGGCGAAGCGCCCGCTCTTGCCGCCCGCGCGGCCGGCATGCTGGCGAAAGCCGGCGTCACGGCAGGCGACCGTGTCGCGGTGATCTGCTCGAACCGGCCGGAGTTCGTTGCGCTGCTGCTGGGCTGCGGTTGGCTCGGCGCCGTCATCGTCCCGATCAACACGGCTTCGCGCGGCGCGCAACTACGCCACATGCTGGAGAATTCAGGCGCAAGGCTGCTGGCGATCCAGTCCGAATTTTTGCCGATCCTCGAAGCGGTCGATCTGGCGACGCTGCCGCTTCAGACGATCTGGACCATCGGCGCGCCAGTCGAGGGAGCCCCTGCACCACCGGCCATTGCGCGACAGATGCCCGACGCCGCCGAGCCGGTCCCGTCCGCTCCGGTTCGGCCAGGCGACACGCTGGCGATCCTCTACACCTCCGGCACCACCGGCCCGTCCAAGGGGGTCTGCTGCCCGCATGCGCAGTTCTACTGGTGGGGCGTCAATAGCGGCATGTTGCTCGGGATCGACGAGACGGATGTGCTCTGCACGACCCTGCCGCTGTTCCACACCAATGCGCTCAACACCCTGTTCCAGGCGCTGCTGCACGGCGCGACAGTCTCCTATGAGCCGCGCTTCTCGGCCTCGGGCTTCTGGTCGATGCTGGTCGAGCGGCAGGCGACCGTGACCTATCTGCTCGGCGCGATGGTGCCGATCCTGCTGTCGCGCCCGCCGGACCCCGCCGAGCGCGCCCATACCGTCCGGATTGCGCTGGCGCCCGGCGTCCCGCCCCATGTCCATGGCGAGTTCGCGCAGCGAACCGGCATCGGGCTGCTAGAGGGCTATGGCTCGACCGAAACGAATTTCGTCATCGGCGCGCCGCTGGCCCGCCAGAAGCCGGGCTGCATGGGGCCGGTCATGCCGGGTTTCGAGGCGCGTGTCGTCGATGAGGACGACAACGAACTGCCTGATGGCGAGGCCGGAGAACTGGTCTTGCGTGCGAGCGAGCCCTTCGCCTTCGCAACCGGCTATTTCGGCATGCCGGAGAAAACCGCCGAGGCCTGGCGCAATCTCTGGTTCCACTCGGGTGACCGCGTGCTGCGCGGTCCCGATGGGCTGTTTCGCTTCGTCGATCGGCTGAAGGACGCTATCCGACGGCGCGGCGAGAACATCTCGTCCTTCGAGGTCGAGCAAGTCCTGCTTGGCCATGCCGGGGTCGCGACTGTCGCCGTCTTTCCAGTGCGCTCCGAACTCGGGGAGGACGAGGTCATGGCGGCAATCGTGCGCCAGCCCGGCAGCGGCGTCAGCGCGCTCGATCTCGTGCAATATTGCGAGCCGCGTCTGGCTTATTTCGCGGTGCCGCGCTTCATCGCCTTTCTCGACGCGCTGCCTGCGACAGAGAACGGCAAGATCCAGAAATTCAAGCTGCGCGAGCGCGGCGTGACGCCCGACACCTGGGACCGGGAGGCCGCAGGCTATGTGCTGAAGCGTATCTAGCGACGATACAAAACGTCAATCGTCGTTGTAGCGTTGCTCCTGCCAGGGGTCGCCGCGGTCGTGATAGCCGCGCACCTCCCAGAATCCCGGCTGGTTGGCGTGGGTGAATTCGATCCGCTTGAGCCATTTGGCGCTCTTCCAGAAATAGAGCTTCGGCAGGACGAGCCGTACCGGCCCGCCATGCTCGGCGGTCAGCGGCTTGCCCTCCCAGCTATGGGCGAGCAACGCATCCTCGCTGGCAAAATCCTCCAGCGTCAGATTGGTGGTGTAGCCGTCGTTGGAATGCAGCACGACGAAGCCGGCTTCGGGCTTCGGTTGCGCCAGCGCGAGCAGGCTCTGCGTCGAAACGCCGTCCCAGCGATTGTCGTAGCGCGACCAGGTCGTGACGCAGTGGATGTCGGAGACTTCGCTCGCCTGCTCCTGCGCCAGAAAATCGGCCCAGCGCCAGTGCAGCCGGTTTTCGACAGCGCCGTCGATGTCGAGCGTCCAGTTCGCCGCGACGATATTGGGCTGGAGGCCGAGATCGAGCACCGGCCAGTCCCTGACCAGATGCTGGCCGGGCGGCAGGCGCTCGCTTTCGGGGCGTGCGATCCGTCCGGTCAGGAATTTGCCGGCCCGCGCCCAGGCCTGCTTGGTGCGGGTGAGCTTGCTGTCGGCCGGTGTTTCGGCATCCTCTGACATGGCGGGCTCCGCTGCTGAACCGGCCGGGCTGTCGGCCTTGCCCGGAGACATTGGCTGCTGTGCCTGCGCTGGCAAGGGCCCGCGACGACGCTGCCACGAGCCCCTTGGCATTCCGTATCGAGGCCAGGCCCTGGAGCAATCAGCAGCCGCCCTGCTTTTCGCGCTCGCCGAAGGAGGCGGGAACCGGCGTCGGGCGTTCCAGTGCCGGCCGCTTCACGGTCTCGCGGAGTTCCGGGACTGGCCGCTTCGCCGCCTCGCGGACGCCGCGCGTATTGATGTTGGTGTTGTCGCAGCGGATGACGTGGACGGTGAGATAGACCTTCGTCTCGCTGCCATTGTCGGGGTTGAGCGTCAGCAGGATCTGGCTGTCGCCGACATGCCGGCCGGAGACGTTCACATACAGCGCGGTGCCGCCGGCGCTGCCGGCCGTGGCGGCATGGCGGCCGCCGCGCGGGAGCGCTTCCTCATTGGCCGCGCCCGTGACCTTGCCGGAGCTTGCGCCGGGCAGAGGCGTCTTCCAGACGAAGGCGCCGGGACCGGTCGAGCCCTCGCAGACGGTGACGTGATAGGCGGCGATGCCGTTATGCGAGCAGTCGCGGATCGGGTTCTTGTAGTCGGTCGCGCTGGGGGCGCTCTGCGCGAGGGCCGGACCGGCGACGCCGGCCGCCAGGAAGGCGAGGCCGGCGAGCTTCAGGGAGAAGGTCTTGGGCATCGGAGGCTCCTGTCGGCTGGGTCATGGCGGCGCCCCGGACGAGGCGGACATGCATTGGTCGCAGGCAGGGGCGATCGGGTTCATCGCGCATTCATCTTTTCTCGGGCGACGGCTCGCGCCCTTGCCCTCAACCCCGCTTTCCACTACATCGCGCCTGTTCGATAAGGCCGTGATCGATCACAGCCGGGGGCGGTCTTTCAGGCCGGCTCCCGTTTCGTGTTTGGAACGGACCGTTCGGATGCGGATCTGAACCGGCGGCAAAGCGCCGTTCGCTCTGGCCCTGGCGCTGATGGCGCGGGCCTAGGCGGACGAGCCTCTCGCGAGGCGCCGACGGGGCGATCCGGAGTGTGGCACCAACCCAATCGGCGCTTGCCGGACATCCGCGGGATACGCGGCCGGCGTTAAGGAGACTGCATGTCAGCCGTGGAAAGCTATCATTCGGGCCGCGAGGATTTCGCCGCCCTGCTCGAGGAATCGTTCGGCCAGAACGACGCCCTCGAAGGTTCCGTCATCAAGGGTATCGTCGTCGCCATCGAAAAGGACATGGCGATCATCGATGTCGGCCTGAAGACGGAAGGGCGCGTCGCGCTCAAGGAATTCAACGGCCCCGGCCGTGACCAGGACATCAAGGTCGGCGACGAGGTCGAGGTCTATCTGGACCGGATCGAGAATGCGCTCGGCGAAGCCGTCATCTCGCGCGACAAGGCTCGCCGCGAAGAGAGCTGGGTCAAGCTCGAGAAGGCCTTCGAGGCCCGCGAGAAGGTTTCGGGCGTCATCTTCAACACCGTCAAGGGCGGCTACACCGTCGATCTCGACGGCGCCGTGGCCTTCCTGCCGCGTTCGCAGGTCGACATTCGCCCGATCCGCGACGTCGGCCCGCTGATGGGCCAGCCGCAGCCCTTCGAGATCCTCAAGATGGATCGCCGCCGCGGCAACATCGTCGTGTCGCGCCGCACCGTCCTCGAAGAGACCCGCGCCGAGGCTCGCTCCGAGCTCGTGGCTTCGCTCGAAGAGGGGCAGGTCATCGACGGCGTCGTCAAGAACATCACCGAATACGGTGCGTTCGTGGATCTCGGCGGCATCGACGGCCTGCTCCATGTCACCGACATGGCCTGGCGTCGCGTCAACCATCCGTCCGAGGTTGTGACCATCGGCCAGTCGGTCAAGGTCAAGATCATCAAGATCAACCAGGACACGCACCGCATCTCGCTCGGCATCAAGCAGCTGCTTGCCGATCCGTGGGATGGCATTGCGGCCCGTTACCCTGTCGGTGCGCGCCTCAAGGGTCGCGTCACCAACATCACGGACTACGGCGCGTTCGTCGAGGTTGAGCCCGGCATCGAGGGTCTCATCCACGTCTCCGAGATGTCCTGGACCAAGAAGAACGTCCACCCCGGCAAGATCGTCTCGACCTCGCAGGAAGTCGACGTCGCGATCCTCGAGGTCGATCAGGTCAAGCGTCGGATTTCGCTCGGCCTCAAGCAGACCCTGCGCAACCCCTGGGAGGTCTTCGCGGAGACCCATCCGAGCGGCGCTGTGGTCGAGGGCGAGGTCAAGAACAAGACCGAGTTCGGCCTGTTCCTGGGTCTCGAAGGCGATATCGACGGCATGATCCATCTCTCCGATCTCGACTGGAACCGTCCGGGCGAGCAGGTCATCGAGGAATACAAGAAGGGCGACATGCTGCAGGCTGTCGTTCTCGATGTGGACGTCGAGAAGGAGCGTATCTCGCTCGGCCTGAAGCAACTCGGCGGCGATCCCTTCGTGGATGCCGGCGAGTTCAAGAAGGGCCAGGTCGTGACCACCGAGGTGATCGAGGTCAAGGAAGGCGGTCTCGACGTCAAGATCGTCGGCACCGACATGACCACCTTCATCAAGCGCGCCGAGATCGCTCGCGATCGCGCCGAGCAGCGCCCCGAGCGCTTCGCGGCTGGCGAGAAGGTCGACGCCCGCGTCATCCTGTTCGACAAGAAGGCGCGCAAGATCCAGGTCTCGATCAAGGCTCTGGAGATGGCCGAGGAGAAGGAAGCGATGGCGCAGTACGGCTCCGCCGACTCCGGCGCTTCGCTCGGCGACATCCTGGGCGCCGCCCTCAAGAAGGCGACGACCGACAAGAAGTAAGCTTTCGGCCGCTTTGGCGGCCGGTAGTCCAGCCAGCCCGCGCGGAGCAATCCGCGCGGGCTTTTGTTTCGCCGCTGCTCGTCATTCTCGGGCGTAGCGAAGCGCAGACCCGAGAATCTCTCAGACCAGCGCGCTGGTTTCCGAGATGGTCGGGTCAAGCCCGACCATGACGCCAGACCCAGGACCCCAACCATGACCACCGCTGCCATTGGCATCGATTTCGGCACGACCAACAGCGTCGTCGCGCTGGCCAACGCCAATGGGTCGGTGACGACGCGCTCTTTCGCCACGAAGCAGGGCGCGGTCGACGCCTATCGATCGGCGCTGATGTTCTGGCGCGAGGGCCGGCCGCCCAAGACCCATATCACCCATGTCAGCGGTCCCGACGCGCTCGACATGGCGCTGGGCATGACGACCGAGCATCGCTTCCTGCAATCGCTGAAGACCCATCTCTCCAGCCGGGCCTTCCAGGAAACCCGGCTCTTCGGCAAGCTCTTCAGGCTTGAGGATCTGATTGGCGTCTTCCTCGGCGACCTGACAAGCGGGCTTGCCGATCTTGCGGGCACGCCGCTGGTCTCCGGCCGCCCCGTCGTCTTCGCCGGCGACCGGCCCGACGAGGAGCTGGCTCTAGGCAGGCTGAAAGCCTCCTATGCCAGAGCCGGCATGTCCGAGGTCGATTTCGCCTATGAGCCGCTGGGCGCGGCCTATTGGTATGCCCGCGACCTGAAACAGCCCCAGACCATGCTGGTGGCCGATTTCGGCGGCGGCACCAGCGACTTCTCGGTGATGCGCTTCGAGCCCGGCGGGGCAGGGCGGCTCGATGCGATCCCGCTCTCGCATGCCGGCGTCGGCGTCGCCGGCGATACCTTCGACTACCGCATCATCGAGCACGCCATCTCGCCGGCGCTGGGCAAGGGCACCGACTACCGCTCCTTCGAGAAGCTGCTGCCGATCCCGGCGCACTACCACGCGGCCTTCGCGCAATGGCACCGGCTCTCGCTGATGAAGAGTCGCGAGACCATGGCCGAGCTCAAGGCCCTGATCCGCGATGCGGTCGAGCCGGGCAAGCTCGAGGATTTGCTGACCGTGATCGAATACGATCTTGGCTATGAACTCTACCGCGCCGTCTCCGCCGCCAAGATCGCGCTGTCGGCCGAAGACGAGACCATGTTGAGCTTCCGCCAGACAGGCGTGACGATTGACCGCGTCATCCGCCGCAGTGAGTTCGAGAGCTGGATCGCCGACGATGTCGGCGCGATCGAGGCCGCGCTCGACCGGGCGCTGGCCGACGCGAATGTCTCCGCGGGAGCAATCGAGGCCGTGTTCATGACCGGCGGCACCTCGCATGTCCCGGCCGTCCGCGCCTTGTTCGACCGCCGCTTCGGCGCGAGCCGCGTCCATATCGGCGACGCCTTCCGCTCGGTCGCGAGCGGGCTGGCACTGCTCGCGCTCGACCGGGCGCGTGCGAAGGTCGCGGCCTGAGCCTGTCCAATCGCCTTGCCCCTCCGGCGGCGCGAGGCTACATCACGAGGCTACGAAGACGGAGCACCGACCCGATGTCGTCCGATGCCGATCTGCTTGCCGACCGCCGCAGCCTGAGGCGCAAGCTGACGCTCTGGCGGCTGCTCGCCGTCGTCGGCGTCATTGCCGCCGCCGTCATCGCCGGGCTCGCCTGGAGCGGACGCACGCCCGGCTCGATCAGCCAGGCCCATATCGCGCGCGTCACGATTTCCGGCTTCATCTCCGGCGACAGGCGCACGCTCGACCTGATCAAGTCGCTGGAGGACAGCAAGGCCTCGGCCGTGCTGATCAAGATCGACAGCCCCGGCGGCACCACCACCGGCTCGGAAGCGCTGCATCTGGCGCTTCGCAGTCTGGCGGCGAAGAAGCCGATCATTTCCGTCGTCGACGGGCTCGCTGCGTCCGGCGGCTACATCGCCGCGCTCGGCGCAGACCGCATCGTGGCGCGCCAGACCTCGCTCGTGGGCTCCATCGGCGTGCTCTTCCAGTTCCCCAATGTCGGGCGGCTGCTCGATACGGTTGGCGTCAAGCTCGAGGAGATCAAGTCGAGCCCGCTGAAAGCGGCGCCCAACGGTTTCGAGCCGACCTCGCCCGAGGCGCGCGCGGCGCTCCAGCGCGTCGTCGACGACAATTACGACTGGTTCAAGCGCCTCGTCCGCGACCGCCGCATGATCAGCGACCCCGAGCTTGCCGCCGTCTCCGACGGCCGCGTCCATTCCGGACGTCAGGCGGTCACGCTCAAGCTGATCGACGGCATCGGCGGTGAACCCGAAGCCATCGCATGGCTGGAGAGCGAGAAGGGCGTCGCCAAGGATCTGCCGGTGCGCGACTGGCGCCGGCGCAGCGAATCCTCCTCCTACGGTCTCTGGAGCGCCAGCGAGGCATTGGCGCGGGCGGCGGGGCTCGAAACCGTGGCGACGCTGATCGCGCGTGCCGCCGATCAGCCGATCGGTTTGCGTCTTGACGCGCCCTTGGCGCTCTGGCAGCCTGCATTTGAAAAGTGATGTTGATACAAGCGGTTATACTGGAAAAATGATTAAATCAGAACTCGTCCAGCGCATCGCCGAGCGTAACACGCACCTCTATCAGCGCGACATCGAGAACATCGTCACGGCGATCCTCGACGAGATCGTCAAGGCGCTCGGCCGTGGCGATCGCGTCGAATTGCGCGGCTTTGGCGCCTTCTCCCGCAAGGCGCGTTCCGCCCGCGTCGGCCGCAATCCGCGCACCGGCGACGCCGTCGAGGTCGAGGAGAAATTCGTGCCCGTGTTCAAGACCGGCAAGGAGCTTCGGCTCCGGTTGAACGACAAGGGCTGACCGGCTGCGACTGTCGATGAAAACGCGCCGTCATTCCGGGCGCAGCGAAGCGTAGACCCGGAATCCATCGTAAACGACCGACCGTGCTCGATGATGGATTCCGGATCGGCGCGGCTTCGCCGCTTGTCCGGAATGACGTCGCGGGTATGGAAGATGGCGAGGCTCGATACCGGGCGCTCCATCACCGGAACAGCGGCTGAAAGGAAACCCGATGAAAGCCTTCTTCAAAGCCCTGATCCTCGTGCCGGTCGCGCTGGCGATCGTGCTGTTCTCGGTCGCCAATCGCGCACCCGTGCGCATCTCGTTCGATCCGATCAGCCGAGATGCACCTGTCGTCGCCTTCGACGTGCCGCTCTTCGCCATCGTGCTGGCGGCTCTGGCGGCGGGCGTCCTGATCGGCGGCTTCGCCTCCTGGCTCGCCCAGGGCAAGTACCGCCGTGCGGCGCGGCGCAACCGGCGCGAGGCCGACAGCCTGCGCGGCGAAACGCAGATGCTGCGCGCCGCCGTACCCGATTCCGCCCTGCCTGCGCTGACCAGCGGCCGCGCCTGATGCGGCTCTTCGGCAATGGCGAAATCGACGCCGCGCTGAACTATCCCGGTCTGATCGATGTGCTCGACGAAGCCTTTCGCGGCGATGCCGCGATGCCGCCGCGCATCCACCACGATGTCCAGCGCCCGGGTCAGGATCCGGCGCTGTTGCTGATCATGCCATCCTGGAGCGGGCCGGATGCGGCGCGTCCCTATATCGGCACCAAGATCGTCTCTGTCTTCTTCGGCAACGGCAAGCGCAATCTGCCTGGCGTGCTCGGCGCCTACATATTGATGGATGGCGAGACCGGTGCGCCGCTTGCGGTGATGGATGGCACCCGTTTGACGCTGTGGCGCACCGCTGCGGCGTCTGCGCTCGCCGCCCGCTACATGGCGCGCGCCGATGCCAGCCGCATGCTGATGGTCGGAGCCGGCGCGCTCGCGCCCTTTCTGGTGCGGGCGCATCGCGCTGTCAGGCCGCTGACCGACATCGCGATCTGGGCGCGCCGCCCCGAGGCCGCCGCCGCCGTGGTGGCGGAACTGGCTTTGGACGGTGTCGAGGCGCACGCCGTGACCGATCTGGAGGGCGAGGCGCGGACCGCCGACATCATCTCCTGCGCCACCAACGCGACCGAACCCCTGATCCACGGCAAGTGGCTCAAGCGCGACGCCCATCTCGACCTGATCGGCGCCTTCACCATGCAGATGCGCGAAACGGATGCCGATGCGCTGAACCGCGCCCGCGTCGTGGTTGATTCCAGGAAGGCGATCGGGGAGGGCGGCGACGTCGCGATTGCCATCGCCGAAGGCAGTTATAGCGCCGAAGCGATTGCCGGGACATTGGCCGATCTCTGCTGCGGCCGGATCGCAGGCACTGCGCCTGGTGGCGAGATCACCTTGTTCAAGTCGGTCGGCGTCTCGCTGGAAGATCTGGCGGCGGCGGTCGCCGTCTGGGAAAACGCGACCGCCGCCTGATCGTCAGACGCGAACCGGCACCCCGCCGATGGCGCCGAGCAGCCAGAGCACGACGACGATGGTCAGCACCAGGCCAAGCACGCCGCCGAGGCCGGCCGTGCCATAGCTGCGATGGCCGTAATAGCCGCCGCCGCCGAGCAGGACGATCAGCAGGACGATGATGAGGATCGTTGACATGAGGCGTTCCTTCCCGAGCAAGGCCGCCGCCTGAGCGCCGGCCGAATGTGCAGGGAGAACGTCAGCAATGGTCCGCATGTTCCATGAGGCAGCGCGCGGCTGCGCGGCTCTACTCCGCCCTGATCCCGACCTCCCTGATCAGGCTGCCCCATTTCGTCTGTTCGGACAGGACGAACGCGGCAAGCTCGGCGGGCGTATTGCCGACGGGGTCGGCCGCCAGGAGGTCCATTCTGGCGCGCACGCCAGGGTCGGCGATCGCGCTCTTGGCGTCGGCCTGGATGCGCTCGATCATGGCCTGGGGCGTCTTGGCCGGAGCAAACAGCGCAAACCAGGACGAGACGTCGAAGCCGGGCACCAGGTCGCCGATCGGCGCGAACTCGCTTGCGGTCGGCGCACGCCGTGCAGTGGTGACGCCGAACCCACGGATCAGGCCGGCGCGCGCCTGCGGCAGGGCCGAGGTGATGTTGTCGAACATCAGGTCGACGCGTCCGCCGATCAGGTCCTGGAGCGCCTGCGACGAGCCGCGATAGGGCACATGGACCATCTTGGTGCCGGTCAGTTTCTGGAACAGCTCGCCGGCGAGATGGATCGAGGTGCCGACGCCCGACGAGGCATAGGTCAGCTTTCCGGGATTGGCCCGGGCGTAGGCGATCAGCTCGACGGTGTCCTTGACCGGCAGTTCCTTGTTGACGACGAGGAGGTTGGGCACCAGCGCGACCATGGTGATCGGGTTGAGATCCTTGATCGGGTCGTAATTGACCTTGGCGTAGAGATAGGGGTTGGCAACGAGGCCGACCGAGGCGATCAGCAGCGTCTCGCCATTGGGCTCCGAGCGGGCTGCGGCGTCGACGCCGATATTGCCGCCGGCGCCCGGCCTGTTCTCGACGACGAGATTGCTGCCCCAGGCCTGGCCGAGCTTGTCGGCCATCAGCCGTCCCAGAATGTCGGTCGCGCCGCCGGGCGGGAAGGGCACGATGAGCTTGATGGTGCGCCCTTGCGGCCAGGCCGCCTGAGCCAAGCCCGCATGCGGCAGGGCGGCGCTTGCGCCGAGCCCGCCAAGCAACGTGCGGCGGTCGATCGTAAAATCGGTCATGATGGTGTGGTCTCCTCCCGGTGCAGGATCTTGCGGAACTTGGCTGTCCGCTTTCTGCCTGGGTCCAAGGCTGGCGGCTCGGCCCCGACTTGTCCATCGGGAATCGCCCGATACGGCGCTTGACCTTTGCCCTCCGTCGCGGCGATTCTGCCGCAATGCGCGACGTTGCCCGCCGAATCGCTCCCGTCCTCGTGCTCATGGCTGCCATGCTCGCGTCGCCGCTGGCCCGCGCGCAGGACAACGCCGCCGACGAAGCGAGGCGTCGCGCCGCCAACATCGCCGCCTTCCCGGATGCGGCGCGCGCGCTCTTCGGCCAGAAGACCGCGCCAGCCGACATGCGCGCCCGCGCCATCGGTTCCTACGCGAGGGGCTGTCTTGCGGGCGCGACCGCGCTGCCGATCGACGGGCCGAGCTGGCAGGTCATGCGGCTGGCCCGCAACCGCAACTGGGGCCACCCCATCCTGATCGACTATCTCGAAAAACTGGCGCGCGACGTGCCCCGGATCAATGGCTGGCCGGGCCTCCTGGTCGGCGACATCTCGCAGCCGCGCGGCGGGCCGATGCTGACCGGCCATGCCTCGCACCAGATCGGCCTCGACGCCGATCTCTGGCTGACTCCTATGCCGAGGGAGAGGCTCGACAAGGACGATCGCGAGAACATGCCGGCGGTCAACATGGCGCGCGCCGACTGGCGCGACGTCGATCCGAAGAACTGGACCCCCGGTCAGACCAAGCTGATACGGACGGCCGCGAGCGACCCGCGCGTCGAGCGCATCTTCGTCAATCCGGCGCTCAAGGTCGCGCTCTGCCGGGAAGCTGGCGCGGACCGGTCATGGCTCAACAAGGTCCGGCCGATCTGGGGCCACAACTATCATTTCCATATTCGGATGACCTGCCCCATCGGCATGGAGGGCTGCCAGGGCCAGGAGCCGCCGAATTTCGGCGATGGCTGCGGCGAGGAACTGACGGGCTGGATCGAGCGCCAGCGCGCTGCGATGTTCGCGCCGCCAAAGCCGCCGCGTACCGGCTCCGCGCCGAAACCCAAGCCGCCGATGTCGCTCGATGCATTGCCGGCGGAGTGCCGGCAGGTGCTGGTGTCGCGTTGATCGCTCGTCCGGAGCGGCTCGTCCGGAACAACGCCGGACACCTTGCCTAGCGCCGCTGCGGCGAGCGCCCCGAGCTGAACGCGAACGGGTCTTTCTCCGGCGTGATCTGGGCCGGCTGGGCCTGATCGAAGCCTTCCATGTCCATCACGCCGGTGCCTTCGTCATCGCCGAGCACCATCTCCTCGGTCGGCGGTGTCGAGCCCGGCAGTTGCAGCGGCCCGCGCTGTTCGCTCGGCAGCGGCTGATATTGTCCAGAGCCGGGCCGGTTGTAGCGCGGCGCGTTCAGCGGCGTGCGGTCGTATTCCTCGAGGAAGCGGGCCTGGCTGTCGAGGCCCTGGCCGGCGCGGCTGGTGGCGACCGGGTAACCGCCCTGCACCCCGCCCGGCGGGCGCAGGCCGTCGCTGGGCTGGCGCAGCAGGCTGCCGCCCGCGACCATGTTCGGCGTTGACTGGCGAGGCAGCGGCTCGGCCGACTGATAGGGCCGCGCCGGGTCCGGCGGCGGCAAGTTGTAGTTCGGCGTGTATTTGATGACCGGTTTGCAGATGTGCCGATCCTTGGAATGCCGCGCCAGGTCGATATGGAAATGGTCGTAATGCAGCGGGTCCGCGCCCGGCCCGAGCACGGTCGAGAAATACTCGCAGGCGCCGACGAAAATTTCGCGCAGGAAGTTCTGCTCTTCCGGCGAGCCGCGCCAGCCATCCTTGACCGTGACGTTGCGGCCATCGTTGAGACGGAAGGAGAAGACGTCGACGGCGTTGCCGAAGGCATGCTCGGATGTACGGGTCGTTGCCGTGCCGTTGTTCATGGCGCGGCAGGAATAGGAGCCGGCGCGGATTTCGACGACCTGCGCGCCCAGTACGTTCTGGGCGGCGGGCTGCACCACCTTGGCGAACCAGACATCGGTTGTCGCGACGACCGGGCAGGCGAGGGTCGCCGCGCTGGTCAGGTGGACGTTGCCGTTCAGGAAGGCCTGGACCTTGAGCGGCTTTTCCATGCCGCATGTGCCCGGCCCGTCCAGCGGCTTGTCGCGCAGGCTGACATAGGAGGAGAGCTGCACCTGCTTGGACGACAGGCAGGCGGCCTCAGCCTGGTCGCGCCAGGGCGCGCGCTGGGCTTTCTGGAATTTTCCGCAGCCGGCAAGGCCCGTTCCGAGGACCCCGAGCGCGATGAGGGCGAGATGAACGCGTCGCATGACAGATCAAATGCGACCCGTCTGATGAACGGTTTCTCAACCGGGTGAGCCCGCGGCGACACAGCCGGGTTAACTTTGGGACTGCGGTTAACGGGCAGTTACCGGGCGTTCTCGCCCTGCCCGAAGGTCACCTGATGCGTCAGGCGGCCCGGAACCAGTGCAGCGAAAGGCCTGCCTTCGCCCGCGCATCCGGTGCGGCCGCCCATGCCGCAATCAGGCTGGCGTGGATGGCATCGCTTGTGCGACAGAACCTGATCCGCCCCGAGAGCGCTGCACATGACCGGCAAGGCCCGCTTCATCTTCCCCGTCGTCATGGCCTTCATGATGGCGTTTCTGGTGTCGGCCGTGATCACCTTCGTCAATCTCGGCTTCTCGCCGGATTTTCTGTCGCGCTGGATGCATGCTTTCACCATCGCGTGGCCGAGCGCGGCGGTTGTGGCTTTCTTCGCGCTGCCGCTGGCGCGCCGGGTCACCGCCGAAATCGTCAAAGTGATCGGGGAATGACATGCTGAGCCTGCGCGAGATCACCCGGCGGATCGCCGAAGGCGAGACGACGGCGGACGCGGAACTGGCCCGCAGCGCGGCCCTGATCGACCGCATGGAGCCGGGCTTGAAGGCCTTCGTCAGCCGCCCCGAGGCGCTGGTCGCCGGCGTCGGCCCGCTCGCCGGCATCGCCTGCGGCGTCAAGGACATCATCGACACCGCCGATCTGCCGACGCAGATGGGCTCGTCGATCTACAAGGACTGGCGGCCGCGCGCCGATGCGCCGATCGTGATGGCGCTGAAGGCGGCCGGCGCGACCGTGGCCGGCAAGACCCATACCACCGCCTTCGCTTTCCTCGATCCCGCGCCGACCCATAATCCCCACGACCCGGTCGCGAGCCCGGGCGGCTCTTCGGCCGGCTCGGCTGCGGCGGTGGGTGCGGGAATGATCCCGCTCGCCATCGGAACCCAGACCGGCGGCTCGGTCATTCGGCCAGCCTCCTATTGCGGCATCGCCGGCATCAAGCCCTCCTATGGCCTGCTGCCGACCCACGGCGTGAAGCCGTTCTCCTGGTCTCTCGATACGCTCGGCCTGATGGCCGGCAGCGCCGACGATCTCGGCTTCGCATTGGCCGCCATCACCGAACGCCCCGAACTCGACTCCGATGCCGCCGAACTCAGGGGCCTGCGTATCGGCATATGCGCGCAGGACTTCGCCGGTCCAGCCGAACCGGCCTCGCAGGCGGCGCTGCAGCGCTTCCGCGAAATCGCGATGCAGGCGGGCGCGCAACTGGTCGAACTTGCGAGTCCGCCGGCACTGGACGCGGCCTTCCACGCCCACGGCCCCCTGCAAGACTGGGAGGCGACGCAGGCGCTCGCCTGGGAGTACGCCGGCCACCGCGACGCCATCGCGCCCAAACTGCGCGCCTATCTCGACGCTGCCCGCAGCGTCACGCCCGCGCAATATGACGAGGCGCGCGGGCTCTCGCGACAGGGCCGCGCGGCAGCGCGTGATTTCTTCGCGCAGGTCGATGTGGTCGCGAGCTTCGCCGCGCCCGGCACGGCGCCGGACACGATGGATTCGACCGGGGATTCCAAGTTCAACCGGCTCTGGACGCTCCTCGGCGTGCCCTGCCTGACGATTCCGGTGGTGCGGGGCCCGCGCAACCTCCCGGTCGGCATTCAAATCATCGCCGGCTTCGGCTCAGACGAACATGTCGTTTCAGTTGCGAAGGCCTTGGAAAACTGTGTTCTGGCAGCGCGGTAAACGAGATTATCCCCAAATCAATACAAGGGTTTAATCGATTTTTAAGCGTACTCTAGGCTGTGCCACGGTGTTGCCGCCTCCGCGCCCTCTTGCGGCCGGCCGCAGTTCTGCTAGCGTGATGACAGGTCAATGACACAGGAGGGTGTGATGAGCCTCACGCTACGTCTCGACCGTTTAGTGATGGGTGCGGCCTTTATTTTTATGATGGCGATCGTGCTGGGCGCGTTCTGACCGGAATCGGTCATTAAGTCCCACGGACCACACTGCAGAGTTTGACGAACGCCGCCGGGCATCACCCGGCGGCGTTTTCGTCTTCAGGGGCATGCTGCGGGAATGGCCGGCCAACCTGTGGGCCGGCTCAGCTTTCGGGGCATGGGTTCTCGGTCACTTCCCACGACATCATGTTGATGACGCGGCCGCAGGCGGCCAGACGCCGGCCCTGTGTCGTACGGATACACGCCATCGCGCCTTCGGCGATCTTGCGCCCGTCAGTCCAGCAGAAGCAGAGCGGTTCGGGTGCTTGCGCGAGCCGGGGCTTGTCGAGCGCCACCGGGCGGTCCTGCGCGAAAGCGATCGGGGTGGCGGCCAGTGACGCCGCCATGGCGATGCCGAGCAGCCAACCGGTCGAGGTCATTCTCGACGAGATCATACGCATGAGCGAGCCTCCGCCGTAACGAACGTGACTCTAGCATGACATTGCGCCGGTCCCAAACCTGGCAGGAACGGCACCTTAGCCTTTAGTCGTAGATACTTTGGGTTGGCCTGTCTTGTAAGTCTGATGGGGCGGGGCCATATCACCGCAAAGAGAGCCCGAGGGGGCTCCAGGAGGAACCATGTCCCTGATTTCGCTCGCCCGGCGTGGCCGGGTCGTCGCTTTTGTCGCCGCTGCTCTGCTGGTAGCGCCTGTCATCGCCGAGGCCCGCCCGGGTGGCGGCAAGAGTGTCGGCAGCCGCGGCTCGCGCACCGAATCGGCGCCGGCCCGTACTGACACCGCGCCCAACGGCGCCCAGCCCTTCCAGCGCAGCGCGACGCCGTCGCCCGCCGGGCCGTCGGCCGCAACGGCTGGCGCGGCGGCCGCCGCTTCGCAGGCGGCTCGTCCGTCGATGGCGCGCAACCTGATGCTCGGCCTCGGCGCTGGTCTGCTCGGCGCCGGCCTGTTCGGCATGTTGTCCGGCGCGGGCTTCTTCAGCGGCCTCGCCTCGCTGGCCGGCATCTTCGGCTTCCTGCTGCAAATCGCGCTGATCGGCGGCGTCATCTGGCTGGCCCTGCGCTTCTTCCGTCGTCGTTCCGAGCCGCAGTTCGCCGGCGCCGGCGCGCCGATGCCGCGCGAGGCCTATCAGCCTCAGGCCCAGAACCGCATGGCGGCGATGGGCGGCGGTGGCGCTGCCCGCCCGGTCGTCCAGACGGCTCCGATCCAGGTCGGACCCGACGACTTCAACGCCTTCGAGCGCCTGCTGACCGAAATCAACGCCTCCTATTCCAACGAGGACGAGGCCGGCCTGCGCCAGCGCACGACGCAGGAGATGTTCGGCTATTTCGACGAGGATCTCTCCGGCAACGCCAAGCGTGGTCTGGTCGACCGCGTCACCGACGTGAAGCTGCTGCAGGGCGATCTTGCGGAAGCCTGGCGCGAGGGCGATGCCGACTACGCGACGGTCGCGATGCGTTTCAGCCTGATCAACGCGCTCTACGAGCGTTCGTCCGGCAAGATCGTCGAGGGCAATGCGACGGTTCCCCAGGAGGTTACGGAGCACTGGACCTTCCTGCGCGAGCGCGGCGCCGGCTGGAAGCTTTCGGGCATCCAGACCACGGCCTGATCCAGACGCGAGACGAGACACGGACGGCCGGGGCAACCCGGCCGTTTTTCGTTGCGGGATAGCTTTCGGGTGTCGCAGCGGCGCGATCCATTCTATAGCGGCTGCGTGCCGACCGGCTTCGCCTTCTGGAGACCCCACCCATGACCGACATGCGTCTCGTCGTCGTCGGCGCCGCCGGGCGCATGGGCCGGATGCTGATCAAAGCAATCCACGAGACCGACGGCTGCGTACTTTCGGCGGCGATCGAGCGGCCCGGCTCCATCGTCGTCGGCCAGGATGCCGGTGTGCTCGCCGGCCTGCCGGCCTCCGGCGTGCCCGTCAGCGACGAGGCCCTGCCGGCCTTCGTCGAGGCGGAAGGCGTGCTGGATTTCACCACGCCGGACTCGACGGTCGAGTTCGCAGCGCTGGCCGCCCAGGCCCGTATCGTCCATATCGTCGGGACGACGGGGCTGGAGCCGCAACATCTGGCGAAGATCGAGGCGGCCGCGCGCCATGCCGCCATCATCCGGTCCGGCAATATGAGCCTCGGCGTCAACCTGCTCGCCGCGCTGGTGCGCAAGGTCGCAGCCACGCTCGGCACTGACTGGGACATCGAGATTGCCGAGATGCACCATCGCATGAAGGTCGATGCGCCCTCGGGCACGGCCGTCATGCTCGGCGAGGCCGCTGCAGCCGGACGCGCCGTCGATCTGGCGCAGGCGCGCGTTGCCGGCCGTGACGGCCAGACCGGAGCACGCCCGCCCGGCACGATCGGCTTTGCCGCGCTGCGCGGCGGCACCGTCGTCGGCGACCATAAGGTTATCTTCGCCGGCAGCGGCGAGCGCATCGAGCTCGCTCACATCGCGGAGGATCGCAGCCTGTTCGCGCAGGGCGCGGTCAAGGCGGCGCTCTGGGGGCGCGGCCGCAAGCCGGGTCTTTATTCGATGGCCGATGTCCTCGGCCTCGACAGCCTCTGAGGCGAGCCTGTGACCGCGATCGCCATCGCGCCCGGCGTCACGCACTGGCCGGGCTATCTCGACGAGGGCTCGCAGGCGGCTCTGGTGGCGGAGTTGCGCGCCGTCGCGCGCCAGGCTCCGTTCTTCCAGCCGCGCATGCCCAAGACCGGAAAACCGTTCTCCGTGCGCATGACCAATTGCGGCCCGCTCGGCTGGGTCTCCGACGAGCGGGGCTATCGCTATCAGCCGCTGCATCCCGACACGGGCGAGCCCTGGCCGCTTATGCCCGCCCCTCTGCTGACGGCCTGGGAGGAACTTGCAGGCTACGTCCATCCGCCCGAAGCCTGCCTCGTCAATTTCTACGAAAAGGGCGCGAAGATGGGCCTGCACCAGGATCGCGACGAGCAGGATTTCGAGGCGCCGGTCCTGTCGCTCTCGCTCGGCGACGCCGCGCTCTTCCGCATCGGCGGCACAAAGCGTGGCGGCAAGACGGTCTCGTTGAAGCTCGCCTCGGGCGATGCGCTGCTGTTCGGCGGCGAAGCGCGATTGGCCTATCACGGCATCGACCGCATTTTGTCGGGCTCGTCGCAACTGCTGCCGCAGGGCGGGCGGCTCAACCTGACGCTCAGGCGCGTGACCAAGCCGGCGGAGTGATCAATGGGCCCCGGGGCCTTTGCCCGGCAGGTTCGGAAAAGACCAGCCGAACAGGATCGAACCGGCCCGCAGCCCAAAGCCTGTCGCAAGCCCCGCCGCCATCACGATCGCCGGCTCGATGACGAGCAGCGAAAGCCCCGCCGTCACGGCTGCGCCGGCTGCGGCCGCCGTGACGTAGAAATCCCGGCTCCACAGCACCATAGGCCGGTCGCCGGCGAGGATGTCGCGCAGGATGCCGCCGAAGGAGGCGGTCATCGCGCCGAGCGCGATCGCAGACAGAGGCGATATGCCGACATCCAGCGCCTTGAGCGTGCCGGCGACGGCAAACAGCGCGAGCCCGGCCGAGTCCGCCCAGATCAGCAGGCGCTTCCCGGCCCAGCCGTCGAGCATGCCGGGTTTCGCATAGGCGGTGGCCCAGCAGACGAGCGCCACGGCCGAGCAGACCAGCACGTCGAAGGGGTCGCGGACCCAGAAGACGAGCCGTCCGAGCAGCAGGTCGCGCAACGTGCCGCCGCCGACGCCGGTTACGGTCGCGAGCAGGATGAAGCCGAACGGATCCATGCCCTTGCGGGCCGCCACCAGCGCGCCGGTCAATGCGAAGACGGCGACGCCGGCGGCTTCCAGCACGGCTCAGTGGCCGGTTGGCGCGTCGGTCGCCGGGGCTTCGGGCGGCTTGGGTGCGCCGGCCGAGACGCCGACCAGGGCAGGCCGCAGCACGCGCTCGCCGATCTTGTAGCCGGACTGAACGACCTTCGAGACCATGCCCTTGGCCGCCTCGGCGTCGGGAGCCTCGAACATCGCCTGATGCAGGTTCGGGTCGAATTTTTCACCCTGCGGGTCGATCTTGCGCACGCCGTGGCGCTCCAGCGTCTTGAGCAGATCGCGCTCGGTCAGTTCGACGCCCTCGATCAGCGCCATCAGGGCCGCGTCCTTGGCGGCGCGCGCGGCCTCGGGCACGCTGTCGAGCGCCCGGCGCAGATTGTCGGCGGAGCCCAGCATGTCGCGCGCGAAGCTCGTCACGGCATAGGCCTTGGCGTCGGCGATCTCGCGTTCGGTGCGGCGGCGCAAGTTCTCCATGTCGGCGAGCGTGCGCAGGAGTTTGTCCTTGAAATCGTCGCGCTCGGCTTCGATTTTAGCGAAATTAGCCTGGATGATCTCTTCCGGCGACAGCGCGGTCTCGTCGATGTCGGGTTCGGCGTTCGGGTTTTCCGGCGCAGGATGCTGCGTCATGGCGTGATCCAGTTCCTATTGGGACATGGCAGTCCCCACGGCGGGGATGGCGACTGCATTCGCGGCCGATATCGGGCTTCGCGCCGGCGAAATCAAGCGCGAACGGGTGTTTTCGCCTTCGCCGTGACCGGCTTGTCGTGCCAGAAGGCGAAGACGTCGAGCAGCGCCTTGCGGATGGTGAGCTGGCGCGCGGTCGAGACGATCTTCGCATTGGTCAGGTCGGTGACGTAGAACACGTCGACCGCCTTCTCGCCGAAGGTCGCGATATGGGCCGAGGCGATGTTGAGGTTGAGCTTCCCGATCGCGGTGGTCAGGTCGTAGAGCAGGCCCGGCCGGTCGAGGCCTGCGACCTCCAGCACGGTGTGGCGCGCCGACAGCACGTTGTCGATGATGACCTCGGGCGCGACCTGGAAGGTGCCGCCGCGTGGCGGCGGGGCGCGGCGCTGCGCCACGAGGTCGGCGATCCTGATCTCGCCCTTGAGCGCGCGCTCGATCGCCGCTGCGATCCGCTCGGCCCGCCGCAACTCGTCATCGTCCATGTCGAAGGCGCGCGAGACCGAGATCGTGTCGACCACGAGCCCGTCGGTCGTGGTGAAGATCTGCGCGTCGACGATGTTGCCGCCGGCGGCTGCGCAGGCGCCTGTGACGATCGCCAGCAGGCGCGGATGGTCGGGCGCGAGGATCGTGAGTTCGGTGACGCCGCGGAACTGGTCGGTCTCGACCAGCGTCGCGGTGGTGCGGCCCTCGCTCTCGGCCTGGTGCAGGAAGCGGGCGTGCTTTTCCTGGCGGGCGAGGTCCGTCTTGATCCAGTAGGGCGAGTAGTGCCGGGCGAGATAGGCGTCGCGCAGCGTATCCGGCCAGTCTGCAAGCCGTTCCTTGAGCGCATCCTGCTTCTTCTCGACGCGTGCCTTGCGCTCGATCACCGAGTAGCCGCCGGCGAGCACGATTTCGGTCTCGTAATAGAGCGTGCGCAGGAGTTGGCCCTTCCAGCCGTTCCAGACGCCGGGCCCGACCGCCTTGATGTCGGCGACGGTCAGGATCAGCAGCAGCTTGAGCCGCTCCAGTGTCTGCACGGTGGCGGCAAAGGTCTCGATCGTCTTGGGGTCGCCGAGGTCGCGGCTCTGGGCGACGGTGGACATGTCGAGATGGTGCTCGACCAGCCAGGCCACGGTTTCGGTCTGCGCCTCGCTCAGGCCCAGCCGCGGACAGAGCTTGCGCGCGATCTTCGCCCCGGCGATCGAATGATCCTCGATCCGGCCCTTGGCGACGTCGTGCAGGAACAGCGCGACATAGAGTGCGCGCCGGTTCGAGACCGTCGGCATGATCTCGTTGGCGAGCGGATGCTCCAGTTCGAGCACACCTGCGTCGATCTCCGCCAGCACGCCGATCGAGCGGATCAGATGCTCGTCGACGGTGTAGTGGTGGTACATGTTGAACTGCATCATCGCGACGACGCGGCCGAAATCCGGCACGAACTTGCCCAAAAGCCCGGACTCGTTCATCCGCCGCAGCACCGCTTCGGGCGAACGCCGCGCCGTCAGGATTTCCAGGAAGATGCGGTTGGCTTCGGGGTCGGCCCGCAACTGCGGCGTGACGAGTCGCAGCGACTGGGTCACGAGCCGGCTCGCATCGGGGTGGATCGCGAGGTCGTCGCGGCTGGCGATCTCGTAGAGCCGCAGCAGGTTGACCGGGTCGCGGCGGAACGCGTCGCCATCGACCACGCAGAGGCGCTGGCTCTTCAGGGTGAAATCGGCATGGCCGAGAGCGCGCACGCGCTTGCGCTTGGTGAACGAGCCGATCAGCCGCGACAGCGAGGCGCGTGGCTTCTGCTGGCGCGCTTCCAGCGCCGCGCAGACGATCGCCGTCAGGTCGCCGACATCCTTGGCGACGAGGAAATACGCCTTCATGAAGCGCTCGACGGGAGCCTGACCGCTGCGGCCGGCATAGCCGATCGCGGCCGCGACCTGTCTTTGCAGATCGAACGAAAGCCGCTCCTCCGCCCGCCCCGTGATGAAATGCATCCAGCAGCGGACCCGCCAGAGAAACTCCTCCGAACGCTGGAACAGCACGAGTTCCTTGCGGTCGAACAGGCCGGCCCTGACGAGGTCGCGGACATCCTCAACGCGGTAGGCGTATTTCGAGATCCAGAACAGCGTGTTGAGATCGCGTAGGCCGCCCTTGCCGTCCTTGACGTTGGGCTCGACCAGATAGCGTGAGGTGCCGGCGCGCCGGACGCGGGTCTCGCGCTCGGCGAGCTTCGCCTCGGTGAAGGCGGGCGCACTACCCTCGACCACCTCGGCGCCGAAGCGCCGGACCATGTCGTGGAACAGGAGCGCATCGCCGGCGACGAAACGCGCCTCCAGCAAGGCGGTGCGGATCGTCATGTCGGCGCGCGCCTCGCGCACGCAATCGTCGACCGAGCGGACGGAATGACCGACCTTCAATTTCAGATCCCAGAGCGGATAAAGCATCGCTTCGACGACGCTTTCGCCCCAGGCGGTCTGCTTGTGCGGGAACAGGAACAGCAGATCGACATCCGAGCCCGGCGCGAGCGTGCCCCGGCCATAGCCGCCGACCGCGACGACGGCGATGCGCTCGGACTGGGAGGGGTTCACCGCCGGGTAAAAATAGCGGCTCGCCGCGACATGCAGGCAGGTCACGATGGCGTCCATCGTCACTGAGATGCGCTGCGCACAGGCAAGCCCGTTGCGTGGGCCCGCGAGCAGCTCCCGCGCCGAGGCGTGGCCCTGCTCCAGCACGCTGCGCAGGCCTGCGACGAGCTCGGGCCGCATCTCGCTGGCCGCGACTCTGCCATGGCGGTCCGCCAGTTGCGCGACCGCCATGGCCGGATCGGCAAGGACCTCGGCGAGCCTGAAATGCGGCATGTCGGCGACGGCTGTCACGGTGGCGGCGGCCTTGATTCGAAAGCAGGCGATGCGCGCCTTGAACGCTGGTAGCACGACCGGCAAACAGGCCGAAACCGTTCCGTCGATGGCGCGCGGCGGCAAAGCTTCTTCAGTCGGAGATCGTTTGACAAAAAGAACGGTCGAACCTAGAAACAGGACACGCGCCGATTTGAGCCACCAGCTTGCGGGCGCGAAACAAATGCAGCTAAAGCGTGGGATGACGGGCGGCGCCCAGCCTCGCCGCGTGCTCCCTTCGCGCCATGCGGGAGCACGATCATGCCGGGTGAAGCCGCCTTCAGCCAAACCGATATCGCGCAGTCTGGGTGGCCCGCCGCTTGTTTCAGATCAGGCGAGATCGTTGCGTTTCTTGGTGCATTTGCCGGCGATCGCGAGGCCGTTGGGGGGAGCGCGGCACTGCCCCTGGGCTGCGCCCGTCTCGGGCCTGACGCGGAGCTTTATCGCTGGCTCAGCGTCGGCGACAACGTCGCCTTCGGCGCGGATGGCCTGACGCCGTTCACCCGTGAAGGGCTGGTCGCCAACGCGCTCGCTCGCGTTGGCCTGGCCGGGTTCGAGGCGCGCAGGCTGGACCAGCTTTCGCCGGAGCAGCGCCATGCCGTCGCGATCGCGCGGTTGTTCGTGACGCGTCCGAAGTTCCTGCTGCTCGACGAACCCTTCGCCGGCTTGCCCGGTGATGCGCAGGACAGGCTGTTTGGCCTTGTGCTGACGCTCTGGAGCGAAAGCCGCCCGGGTATCGTGCTGGCGGGCGGCGATCTCGATCGGGCGCTGCTGCTCGCCGACCGCATTCTCCTGCGCTGCGCCAGGACCGGAGGCGTCGCCGGCGGCTTCGTCAACCTGCAGCCGCGCCCGCGCGACCTTCGCGCGCCGGGGCTGCAATCGCTCCGCCGCGAAATCCTGCGGGCGTTGCCCGGCTCGGCGCGTCGCCTGGAGACGCCCGAGCTTTCAGTCGTGATCTAGCGCCGGCTCACTCCGCCGCATTCTTGAGTTCCAGCCCCTTGGCGAAGGGCAGCGGCGGCTCGGCGCCCCTAGCGTCATCGAACTCCAGTGCGCCGATCTTCTCGGCCCGGCCGGTGACCTTGCCGGCCGAGGTCTTGATCTGGGCGACGTCGTCCTGGGCCTGCCGGAAATGCGTGTCGAGCTTGTCGACGCGCTCGCCGAGCCGGCGGACATCGTCCAGCAGCTTGCCGACTTCGGACTGGATCACCTGCGCCTCCTCGCGCATCCGCGCATCGCGCACCAGCGACTGCATCAGCTGGATCGCCAGCGCCAGCAGCGATGGCGAAACGATCATGATCCGGGCGCGGCTCGCCTTCTGGATGACGTCGTCGAAATACTCGTGCAGGTCGGCATAGATCGATTCCGACGGCACGAAGAGCAGCGCCATGTCCTGCGTCTCGCCGGGCAGGAAATAGCGCTCGGCGATGTCCTTCACATGCACGCCGACATCGTTGCGCACGCGTGCTCCGGCGGCTTTCCGGGCGTCGTCGCCGCGCGCCTCGCGCAACTGCGTGAAGCTTTCGAGTGGGAATTTCGCGTCGATCACCAGCCCGCGCCCGTCGCCCGGCAGCGTCACCATGCAGTCGGGCCGCTTGCCGTTGGAGAGCTGGGGCTGGAACGAGAAGAAGGCGGCGGGCAGGCCGTCGCGGATGATCGCCTCCATCCGGCCCTGGCCGTAGGCTCCGCGCGCCTGCTTGTTGGACAGCACGTCCTTCAGCGTCACGACCTCGGACGTCAGGTCGGTCAGGTTCTTCTGGGCGGAATCGATGACGGCGAGGCGCTCCTGCAGCTTGCCGAGGCTCTCCGTGGTCTGGCGGACATTCTGCTCCAGCCCCTGCCCGACCTTGTGGCTCAACCCGTCCATCCGGTCGGCGACGAGGCGGGCGAGGTCGCCCTGCCGCGTCGACAGGATTTCGGCCATGGACTGCATCCGGCCGGTCATCTCCGCCTGCAGCCGGTTCATCTCGGCGACCTTGTCGTCCATCTCGCGTGTGCGTTCGGACGCCATCGCCGCCTCGATCTCGCGGCTGCGCGCGCCTCGCCAGATCGAGATCACGACCAGCATGAGCAGCACGAGACTGAGCCCTGCGAAGCAGAAGGCGGCCTCGGCCCAGGTCACCGGGCGGTCGAGCAGGATGAAGGCGATCTCTTTCATCGCGTGAGTCTAACCGATTCGAGCGTCGAAATCGAACGAAAGCGGAACGGTTTGACCGCTTGCCCACAAATGCTTATGTCCGCGCTCCCGTCAGACATTCCGCGCAGAGCCCCCATGGCCATTCGTCCTCTCGTCATCCTGCCCGACGCCCAGCTTCGGCTGGCCTCGGAACCCGTCGCCGCCGTGACGCCCGAGATCAGGACACTCGCCGCCGACATGCTGGAGACGATGTATGACGCGCCCGGAATCGGGCTTGCCGCCATCCAGATCGGCGTGCGCAAGCGCGTGGTCACGATCGACCTGACGAAGTCCGACGCGGAGGAAAAGAAGCCGATGGTCTTCCTCAACCCGGAGGTGACCTGGTCCTCGGAGGAGACGAATATCCACGAGGAAGGCTGCCTTTCCATCCCGGAATACTACGAAGAGGTCGAGCGGCCCAAGGCGGTCAAGGTCCGCTACATGGACCTCGACGGCGCGACGCAGGAGGTCGAGGCCGATGGCATTCTCGCCACCTGCCTGCAGCACGAGATCGACCATCTCAACGGCGTGCTGTTCATCGATTATCTCTCGCGGCTGAAGCGCGAGCGCGTCACCAAGCGTTTCGCCAAGGTCGCGAAGCGCGAGAGCGCGGCTTGATGCTCGGTTTGATCAGACCCTCGGCCCTCATCTTGAGGAGCGGCCGTGCGGCCGCGTCTCGAAGGAAGCTTCAAAGCCTTCCCGGCCATCCTTCGAGACACCGCTGCGCGGCTCCTCAGGATAAGGGCTTGTTTGGACGAGCCGCCCGCTTGGCTTATTGGGCATGACCCTGCGCGTCATCTTCATGGGCACGCCCGATTTCGCAGTGCCGACCCTGACTGAGATCATCGGGCAGGGCCACGAGGTCGTGTCCTGCTACACCCGCGCTCCCGCGCAGGCCGGGCGCGGGCTCGAGCTCAAACCCTCGCCCGTCCAGCGTGCCGCCGAGCGCTTCGGCATCCCGGTCTTCACGCCCAAAACCCTGAAGACGGCCGAGGCCGCGCAGACCATCGCCTCGCAGGAAGCCGATGTCGCGGTCGTCGTCGCCTATGGCATGCTGCTGCCGCAGACGATCCTCGATCTGCCGGAACTCGGCTGCCTGAACCTGCACGGCTCGCTGCTGCCGCGCTGGCGTGGCGCGGCCCCGATCCAGCGCGCCGTGATGGCGGGAGACGCCGAGAGCGGCGTCTGCGTCATGAAGATGGAGGCTGGCCTCGATACCGGCCCGGTCGGCATGGTCGAGACGCTCGCGATCGGCCCGGACATGACTGCAGGCGAGCTACATGACGCGATGGCCCCGCTGGGAGCCGATCTGATGGTCCGGGCGCTGGCTGCGCTCGGCCGTGGCGGCCTGCGCTTCACGCCGCAGACCGAGGAAGGCGCGCTATACGCCGCCAAGATCACGAATGCCGAAGCCAAGGTGAACTGGGCGCGGCCGGCGCAGCAGGTCCACGACCTCGTGCGCGGTCTTTCGCCGTTTCCGGGCGCCTATGCCGAAATCGATCTCGGCAAGGGTCCAGAGCGGCTGAAGCTGCTGCGCACGGCGCTGGCGGGAGGCGCGGCCGAACCCGGCACGCTGCTCGATGGCGAAGGCACGGTCGCGTGCGCTGAGGGCGCGGTGAAGCTGCTGCAGGTCCAGCGCGCCGGCGGCAAGCCGATGACGGGGGCCGATTTCCTGCGCGGAGCCAGACTCGCAGCCGGCGCGAAGCTCTGATGCCGCGCTACAAGCTCGTCATCGAATATGACGGCACGCCGTTTTCGGGCTGGCAGCGCCAGCTCAACGGCCCCTCCGTGCAGCAGAGCGTCGAGGAGGCGGTCGAGGCGTTTTGCGGCCATGCCGTACGCCTGCATTGCGCCGGGCGCACCGATGCCGGCGTCCACGCCACGCATCAGGTCGCCCATGTCGATCTCGACAAGGAGTGGCGCAGCGATGTCGTGCGCGACGCCAGCAACGCGCGGCTGAAACATCTGCCGGTCGTGGTCCTGAGCGCGGACGCCGTGCCCGACACCTTCGACGCGCGGATTTCGGCGAAGCGGCGCTACTACATTTATCGCATTCTCGACCGGCGGGCCCAGGCCGCGCTCGACTACGATCGCGTCTGGCATGTGCCCGTCAAACTCGACCACGAGGCGATGGACCGCTCGGCCAAGGCGCTGCTCGGCCATCACGACTTCACGACCTTCCGCGCCGCCGAATGCCAGGCCAACAGCCCGATGCGCACGCTCGACCGTCTCGATGTCGTCCGCGAGGGGTCGGAGATCGTGGTCTACGCCCATGCCCGTTCCTTCCTGCATCATCAGATCCGCTCGATCGTCGGCTCCCTGAAGATGGTCGGCGCGGGCCGCTGGCCCGAGAACAAACTCGGCAAGGTACTGGCGGCAAAGGATCGCTCGCAATGCGCCGCGCTGGCGCCACCCTGCGGGCTGTATCTGGCGGGCGTGGATTACTGACGCCTGCCAGGATTCGGACAGGCCTGGATATGCCGGCGAGCTCTCAGAAGCCCCACAGCCCCAGTAGCCTCGCGATGCCGAACTGGCCGAGGAAACTGGCGCAGACGATCGCCAGAGCAAGGCCATGCTCCGCACCGAGCGTCGCCTTCGCTGTTGCATAGCGCAGCCGCGCCACGATCGCCGCGAAGGCTAACCACTGCATCGATGCGAGTTCGGGTGTCGACCACCCTATGGCGTGGACGGCGGCTGGTACGGCGAGCAGACCAGCGGACAAAACCTCGGTCCAGTTCCAGGCGATGATGAAGCCCGAAAGCGCCGGCGAACGCATCAGATTCGGCGCGAGCGCTACGAGCAAGGCGGGCACGCACAGGAAGGCCGCGACCTGGGAGATGATCACCGCCGCCACCAGCGGCGTCGAATGGAACAGGCCCTCGGCATTGGGCAGGCCGGAGATGCTGCGCTCGGCGGCGAGTACCGTGACCATGGCCGGCAGCGTCAGGATCGCCGCGCCATAGGAGCGCAGGAAGCCCTCGCGCGTCAGGTCGAGTTCAGGCAGCGCCTTCGCGCCCTGTGACATCAGACGCCAGGATCCGCGCAACGAGCGCGCCACATCATCGGCAGCAAGCGCCATGGCCGGCACTCCAGATGGTCGATCTTAGACTTTCGTCTAACGACCATACTGCCACGAAGTTCCCGGCCGTCAAGGGCTATGTTGCACTGCAAAATAACTCTGGAGCAGGCGCCGCGTGATCGCCTCCAGCGTCACGAGGTCGGCGATCGCGACGCGTTCGTCGATCTGGTGCATCGTCTGCCCGACCACGCCGTACTCCACCACCGGGCAATAGCTCTTGATGAAGCGCGCATCCGACGTGCCACCGGTGGTCGAGAGGGCAGGGCACTTGCCGGTCTGCGCCTCGATCGCGTCCGCGACCATGTCGACGAACGGGCCGGGCTGGGTCAGGAAGGCGACTGCATTGGTCGACTCGAAGGTCAGTTCGTAGCGCACGGTGTTGCCTGCGGCCTCGCGCAGGCGTCGCTCGATCTCGGCTGCCAGCGTGTCGGGCGTCCAGACATCGTTGAAGCGGATGTTGAACACCGCCCTGGCCTGCGCCGGCACGACATTGGTCGCGGGATTGCCGACATCGAGCGTGGTCACTTCGAGATTGCTCGCATCGAAATAGGCCGTGCCTGAATCGAGTGGGGCAGCGTCGAGCGCCGCCAGCAGCCTGACCATGCCGCGAATCGGGTTTTCGGCGAGATGGGGATAGCCGACATGGCCCTGCTTGCCGTGCACGGTGAGTTTTCCCGTCAGCGAGCCGCGCCTTCCGATCTTGATCATGTCGCTCATCGTCGCCGGATTGGTCGGCTCTCCGAGCAGGCAATGGTCGAAGCGTTCGCCGCGCTCCTTCGCCCAGGCCAGCAGCTTGACCGTGCCGTTGACGGCAGGACCCTCCTCGTCGCCAGTGATCAGGAAGGCGATCGAGCCGGGCGCGTCCGGGTTGTCGCGGCGATAGCGCAGTGCGGCCGCGATCATCGCGGCAAGCCCGCCCTTCATGTCGCAGGCGCCCCGGCCGTAGAGGATACCGCCGTCGATCTCCGCCCCGAACGGATCGCGCGTCCAGGCGGCGGCGTCTCCAACCGGCACGACATCGGTATGTCCGGCGATGACGAGAACCGGCCCCTCCGTCCCGATCCGGGCGTAGAGGTTCTCGATGTCGGGCATGCCGTCGGCGCCGAAGACCGGCCGGTGCGTCTCGAATCCGGCGAACGACAGCACATCCGCCAGCAGGGTCAGCGCGCCGCCCTCGAGCGGCGTCACCGAGGGGCAGCGGATCAGCGCCTGCGTCAGCGCGATAGGGTCGAGCGGGTCGAAGGCGAGGGCGGCGGTGCGAACGGGGTCCATGCCCCCGCTTTAGCATCGGGCGCGCGCTCCGCAACCCGCGTTGCCTCATGCGCCGAGGGCATGATGCCGAGATCGATGAAGGCGACGACCCAGGCGATCAGCGACACCGTCTGCAGCGAAGGTTCCCAGCCGATGCCGAGGAAGGGCCGCAGATGGGTAGGCAGCACGATAGCGCAGACCAGCAGGATACCGAACACCGTCGATCCGCCCCGGTCGGTTGCGCGTTTTGCGGCGAGCGCCGCCCATGGGAACAGTGCAAACGCGTTGGCAAAGGCGACGATCTGGCCGGCGAGATAGCGATCGGGCAGGCGCGCCGTGCCCTGCTGGATCGCCAGCAGGGCGAGCGCGACGATGGCGCTGCCGATCCAGAACCTGACCGGACCGATGCGGCCGTCGAAATCGGTGAGGAGGCGGAAAAGGGACAAGGACGCACAGGCTCCGTTCGCAGAAGCCTTTCTCTCACGTCGCCACGCCCAGGCGAAGCTTATGGTGAATTAAGGGTTAACGCCGATCATGTCGTGACGATTCCGAGCGAGACCGCGACCGCGATGGCCTCCGCCCGCGTCTTGACCACGATCTTGCGCTTGGCGTTCTCGACATGGTCGTGCGCGGTCGCCTGCGAAATTCCGAGCCTGCTGGCGATCGCCCGGTCGGTGTTGCCCTTGGCGACGAGATCGAGGCATTCGATCTCGCGCGGCGTCAGCCCAGAGGGCGGCAGCGGAAAGGGCCGGCCGGCATTAAGTCCGCGAAATTGCTCATAGTAGAACACGCAGCCAAGCGAGAGCGCGCCGATTTCCGCTTGAGAAAAAGGCTCGCGCTTTCCGCACAGGCTGACGAGACCAAGTCGGCTGCCGCCGCGCGGGATCGGGATCGCAAAGCCTTCTGTCCAGCCAAAGCTCTCCGCCAGCTCGAACAGCAGGCGCTCGTGCCGGTGCCTGTTCGGGGCCGCGCGCATCATCTCCCATGTCACCGGCTTCCTGGTCCGCTCCAGCATAGCGAGCAGCGGGTCGTTCTCGATCAGCCCGGTCTCGACATAGCGTTCGAACCAGGTGATCGGCCATTCGACGACGTTCATCACCGAGCGCTGCCGGATGCGCCAGTCGAATTCGCCGCAGCAGAAGTTGACCATGTCGAAGACGGCGATGAAGCTTTTGAAAGCGAGCGTGCAGGCGTCGGGCGTCTGCGCGGCGACGAGCGCCTCCGAAAGCTGCTGCAGCGCCGGTCCGATGGCTTGATCCCGCATGCCCGTCCCTGCCTCCGGAGTGCCGGCGTCCGGCGATTACCATAGGTCAGCGCATATCAAAACGATGCGAGCCTGTCTTCATCGTCCGTCCGGCTGGGCAGAAAACGCTTGTACGGCGTCGGCCACGCCGGTAGCTGCGAAAGCGGGCTTGCGGCCCGTCTCACACGGGCGCTTGCGCCATCCAGCGAGGTTTGCGTCATGACCATCCGTTTCCATCGCGGCGACCTGCCCGGCGGCTATGTCGCGGGGGCCAGCGTTGCGATCGATACCGAGACGCTGGGCCTCAACCCGCACCGCGACCGGCTCTGCGTCGTCCAGCTGTCGCGTGGCGACGGTTCGGCCGATGTCGTGCAGATTGTGAAAGGCGGCCCGCGCCCGGAAAACCTGATCAGGCTGCTGACGGACCCCGCGGTCCTGAAGCTGTTTCACTTCGCCCGTTTCGACGTCGCGGTGCTGCGCAACGCCTTCGGCATCGTCACAGGCCCGATCTACTGCACCAAGATCGCCTCCAAGCTGACCCGTACCTACACCGACCGGCATGGGCTGAAGGATCTGGTGCGGGAATTGCTCGGCGTCGAACTCTCGAAACAGCAGCAATCATCCGATTGGGGGGCCGACAATCTGAGCGAGGCGCAATTGACCTACGCCGCGTCCGACGTGCTGCATCTCCATGCGCTCCATACGCGGCTCGAAGCGCTGCTGGCGCGCGAGGGGCGCACCGAGCTGGCGAAGGCCTGCTTCGCCTTCCTGCCGGTTCGGGCGGAGCTCGATCTGGCCGGCTGGGCCGAGACCGATATCTTTGCCCATACTTGACAAATTCTAAGGCTTCTTGCGTCAGTTTGGAGCGAGGCTAACCGGCACGGCGCAGGCTGACGCGCGTCTGCCGACACGAAAAAGCCGTTAGCGACTGCCATTGCGCGGGACATGACTGTGGCGATGACATCCAGTGACTGGTCGGCGCCGCCGGCGCGTGCGACGCGCCGGCAGGCTGCGTTCAAGGCGGCGCGCCGGCATACGCTGCTTGTGCGCCTGCTGCGCCGCGCGATTCCGGTCACCGCGGTCGTGGCTGTGCTGGCCCTGATCGTCTCGCCCTTCCTGAACCCGTTGCGGGGGCTGGAGAAGGTGTCGATCGGCGCGGTCGGCATTTCCAACGGCAAGGTCAAGATGGAGACGCCGCGGCTCTCCGGCTACCGCAAGGACAACCGGCCTTATGAGGTGACGGCCGAGGCCGCCCTGCAGGACATCCGCAACCCGACGCAGGTCGAACTGGTGACGCTCACCGCCAGGCTGCAGATGGAGCGCGAAGGCTGGGTCACGGTGAACTCGAAGACAGGACTGTTCGACACGCAGAAGGAAAAGCTGCGCCTCGTCGACGATGTTCATGTTCGCACCGAGACCGGCTATGACATCCGCATGCGCACGGCCGATATCGACTTCAAGGGCGGGACGGTGGTTTCAAAGGAGCCGGTCAAGGTCAATCTCGGCACGACGACCATCGACGCCGACTCGCTCGATGTGAAGGACAGCGGTGCGCTGATCGTGTTCGAGGGCCGCGTCCATGCGCTCATCGAGAATGCGCCGGCGCGGACGCTTTCAGGCCCCGAGCGGGAGGGCAGCACGCCGGCGCCGGAACTGCTTCGGTCTCCGACGGTTGTCAATCCAGATGGCGCTGCCGCATCGTCCGACAGGCCTTCAACCCCTCAAACGAGACCTTGACATGACCTTCGCGCCAAAGTCCTCCACTGAGATCGTGACGGCTATTGCGACGCTTGCGTTCGCGACACTGTCCTGCTTGCCCGTACAGGCCCAGCCCAAGCCCGGCGTGGCTACGTCCGCTCCCGCTGCTGCTCCGGCCAAGCGCGCCCGCGGCGGCGGCGATTCGCTCGGCGGACTTGGCGGCGACAGCAAGGAGCCGATCAAGATCGACGCCGACAAGCTCGACGTGCTCGACAAGCAGAACAAGGCGATCTTCACCGGCAATGTCGTCGCGGTCCAGGGCGAGACCACGGTGCGCTGCTCGGTGATGACGGTGTTCTATGAGGGGCGCGGAGGCCAGCAGGGTGGCGCCGGCGCGGCGCGGGCGACGACGCCTGCCGCGACGCCGGCTGCAGCCACAGGCGCCGCTGCAGCGCCGGCGGCGGCCAGTGGCGACAGCAGCATCAAGAAGATCGACTGCGCCGGCCCGGTGACGGTCGTGTCTAAGACGCAGGCCGCGACCTCCGACAACGCCACTTTCGACCGCGCCAACAACGTCGTGATCATGACTGGCAATGTCGCTCTCAACGACGGCCCCAACATCACGCGCGGCGAGAGGCTCGTCTACAACACGGTGACGGGCGTCGCCAATGTCGAGAACAACAAGGGCCGGGTGCAAGGCTTCTTCGTGCCAAATTCCGGCGACGCCAAGACCGCGCCGGGCGCAAAGCCCGCCACGCCTGGCAAGCCCGCGCCGCCGACGAACTGAACCTGTTTCCATCGCATAGGCCGGCGCTTTGCCGGCTCAGTCCCGCCGATTTCCAGACCAGGCGCAGTCCTCGCAGTGACGATTTCCGATACCCCGCCATCTCCGCCGTTGCCGCCGGTCCTGGCCGCGCCCACCGTCGCCCGCTCGGGCCTGTTTGGCCGCCTGCGCGGCATGATCGGGTCCCGCAGTGATACCGGCAAGCCGACCGCCGCCTCGATCGGCGGGCCCGGTGTGCTGGCCGTCGATGGCTTGCGCAAGAGCTATGGCGGTCGCGCCGTCGTCTCGGAAGCCAGCCTGTTCGTGCGGCAGGGCGAGGCCGTGGGCCTGCTCGGCCCGAACGGCGCCGGCAAGACCACGATCTTCTACATGATTACGGGGCTGGTGCCGGCCGACCTCGGCATCATCTCGCTCGAAGGCAACGATATCACCGAATTGCCGATGTATCAGCGCGCCAGGCTCGGCATCGGCTATCTGCCGCAGGAAGCCTCGATCTTTCGCGGCCTGAGCGTCGAGGACAATATCCGCGCCGTGCTCGAAGTGGTCGAGCCTCACCGCAAGACCCGCGAACGCCAACTCGACACGCTGCTGGAGGAGTTCAATATCGCCCGCCTGCGCAAGGCGCCCTCGATCGCGCTGTCGGGCGGCGAGCGCCGGCGCTGCGAGATCGCGCGCGCGCTCGCCGGCAAGCCCTCATTCATCCTGCTCGACGAACCCTTCGCCGGCATCGACCCGATCGCCGTTGGCGACATCCAGGCTCTGGTGCGGCAATTGACCGATCGCGGCATCGGCGTGCTGATCACCGACCACAATGTCCGTGAGACGCTGGGCCTGGTCGACCGCGCCTACATCATCCATTCCGGCCGCGTGCTGACGGAAGGCTCGCCCGCCGAGATCATCGCCAATCCCGATGTGCGCCGGGTCTATCTCGGTGAGGATTTCCGGCTCTGAGGCCGATGATCGCATCGCATATATTGCGATTGCGAGATTATGCTGCGCTGCATTAACTTCCCTGCTCAATGATGCGGCAAGGGCTTTGACGCGTCGCTGCGACGGCGCTAGTCTCTTCGTCACAGGCAAGAACCGTGCCGAAATGGCACGCGGCTTTGGAAGGGATCGAGAGCGCAATGGCGATGATGCCGCGCATGGAGCTGCGCCAGGGCCAGTCCCTGGTGATGACGCCGCAGTTGCTGCAGGCGATCAAGCTCCTGCAGCTCTCGCATCTCGAGCTCCAGAACTTCGTCGAGGGCGAACTCGAGCGCAATCCGCTGCTCGAACGCGACGATGCCAGGGAAGGGCCGCTGCAGGCCAATGGCGGCGACGGGCCGCTCGCCGTCGATGCCGACACCTTCGCCCGCTCCGAGAGCATGAACAGCCAGGAGGGTATGGAGAACCGCCTCGGCACCGGGCTCGACAACGTCTTTCAGGGTGAGCAGCCCAGCGTCGCCCGGATGGATACCCGTGGTGCGGATTCGCTGCCGATCATCGGCGGCGCGTATGGCGGCTCGGGCGGCTCGTTCGAGGACGGGCCCGACGGCTTCGAGAGCAGCCTGACGGCGGAAGCCTCGCTGCACGACCACCTTAGCGCACAGCTCGACATGGCGATCACCGACGTGGCGCAGCGTATCATCGGCCGGCACCTGATCGATGCCGTCGATGATTCCGGCTATCTCGGCGAGCCGGTGCCGGAGATAGCCGAGCGGCTCGGCATCTCCGTCGCGCGGGTTGAGAGCGTGTTGCATGTGATCCAGGGCTTCGACCCCTCCGGCGTTGCCGCGCGCGACGTCTGCGAATGCCTCTCGATCCAGCTGCGCGACCGCGATCGTTTCGACCCGGCGATGCAGTGTCTGGTTGCCCACCTCCATCTTGTCGCCAAGCGCGATTTCGCCGCCCTGAAGCGCATCTGCGGGGTCGATGACGAGGACATCGCCGACATGGTCGCCGAGATCCGGCGGCTCGACCCCAAGCCCGGACGCGGCTTCGGGGGCTCGACCGCCGAGACGGTGGTGCCCGACGTCTTCATCCGCGCCGCGCCCGACGGCTCCTGGCTGGTCGATCTCAACCCCGACACCCTGCCGCGCGTGCTGGTCAACCAGACCTACCACGCCAAGGTTTCCAAGGCCGTGCTCAAGGACGAGGACAGGGCCTTCATCGCCGAATGCCTGCAGACCGCGAACTGGCTGACGCGCTCGCTCGAACAGCGCGCCCGCACCATCCTGAAGGTCGCCAGCGAGATCGTGCGCCAGCAGGACGGTTTTTTCGCCCATGGCGTCGAGCATCTGCGCCCGCTGAACCTGAAAACCGTGGCCGACGCCATCGGCATGCATGAATCGACGGTCTCGCGGGTCACTTCGAACAAGTACCTGACCTGCTCGCGCGGGGTCTTCGAGATGAAGTACTTCTTCTCGGCCGCGATCGCCGCCACCGGCTATGGCGAGGCACATTCCGCCGAGGCGGTGCGTTACCGCATCAAGCAGATGATCGATGACGAAAGGCCCGCCGAGGTACTCTCCGACGACGCCATCGTCGAAAGGCTCAAGGCCGGCGGCATCGACATTGCCAGGCGCACCGTCGCGAAATATCGCGAATCCCTGCGCATCCCCTCCTCGATGGAGCGCCGCCGCGAAAAGGTCGCGATGGCGATGGGCAGCCGCTGAGGCGCGGTCGCCTCCAGGACTTCGTCAGAAGCTCATTCTGAGCGAGGCGGTTCCGGCGTATGTCCGGCTGTTGGCCGATGCGGTRCCGTCGAARCGGCCGCCGAGCACGAGATTGGGCGAGATCWGGTAGTCGACCCCGGCGGCGAACAGGCCGACGTCGCGGTCCTGGCGTGCGCCGGCGATCACGAAGCTCGCCGATGGYACGCCGACGAGCGTCGCKCCGAAGGTCATGTCGCGCAGGAAATCRTGGCCCCAGCCGAGCTCGGTGAAGAGCGTCAGYCTGCGGCCGCCGATCTGGGTGACGCTGGCCGCCTTGACGCCGAGTTCCGAGCGGAACGCGGTGTTGGTCCGGCTCAGTCCGTTGACGCCGGCGCCGACGCCCGTCAGCGAATTCGTCTCGCGGAAATTCGGCAGATGGACGCTCTGGATCTGCAGCGCCGCGAAGGGCGAAACAGAGAAACCACCGCTGCTGAACACCTCGTAGGCCGCCTGCAGCCGCCCGCCCAGGACGTCGGCGCGGTAGTCGGCGATWGGGTTCTGGCCCAGCGCCGGGATCGAACGCCGCGTCTGCACTTGCATCGAGCCATAGGACGCCGAGGCGCCCAGCCGCAGCGCGCCGAGYTGCGTCGCGCCATAGAGGCCGGCCTGGAAGATATCGGCTTCGGCGGTGCCAAGCCCGCCASWMAGCCKGGCGTTCGACTGGCCRCCCGACAGCGCRAAGCCCGCGACCGTTCCGGGMGCGASMCGGACATCGGCRCCGACGGCGACGTTGACRTCCTTGAGCTCGCGCTTGGCCGAGCCCACCACGGTCGCGTCGCCATTGGTYGTGCCGGTCGCGCCGAAGACGGCGGCCCAGACATTGTAGCTCGGCTCGATCCGCAGCGTCGGGGCGGGGACCGGCCCTTTCCGGCTCGGCACATCGGCGGTGAAATCGCTCGCGCCGCCGCCCAGCATGCGGCCGTCGCGGCCCACGGCGAAGGGATCGAGCATCACGCGCAGGAACTGGTCAGAGGCGCGATAGCCGATCGCGCTCGTGGCGGTATGGATCTCGCCCGACAGGGTGTTGACAGCGGCCGCCAGCGCCGCGCGGGTCGGCTGGTTGTAGACGGCAAAGAGCGAGGAGACGTCGGCGCCGCCCGCGACTGCGCGATCGAGGCCATAGGCGACCGCGGTGATGTTGCGCGTCTGCGTCAGCCCGAAGACGGGAACGGTTGCCGTGACGACGGGTGTGACCGGTGCTGCGGGCGTGGCCGGTGTCGGGGGTGGCGCAACCACCAGCGGGGCCGCCGTCAGCGTCACCTGGACGTTGTTGGCGCCATAGGCGACGGCCGAGGTGACGCCGACGCCGAAGCTGCCGGTGGTGTTGACTGTCGCGAAGGTCCCGGTGCGTGCGCCTGTCGCGGTCAGGATCGTGTAGGGCGTCGCGAACGCATAGGTTCCGCCCGCCGCAACGAGTTGCAGCGTCCCGTTGAGCGCCGCCGTGCCGGTGACGTTGATGCGGTCCGAGGTCGCGCCCTCGATCTCGATCACGGTGGTCGAGGATGCGCCGAGGATCAGGCCGCCATTGATGTTGAGCGTGCCGACCGAATTGCCCGGCGAGATCGTGCCGTTGACGGTCAGTGTCGGCGTCGCGCCGTTGCCGCCGATCGTCGCCCCGGCCGCGATGGTCAGGCTGCTCGACGAGGCGATGGTGGCGCCGGTCGTGCCGTCCGCGCCGACGACGAGCTTGCCGGCATTGACGACGGTCGCGCCGGTATAGGTGTTGGCGCCGTTCAGGACGAGCGTGCCCGTGCCGGTCTTGGTCAGGCCGTAGGGCGTCTGCTCGATGCCGACGGCTGTTCCCGAGATCACGCCGTTGAGCGTCAGCGTATTGGCGCCTGTGTCGAACACCGGGTTAGCCGTGCCCAAGCCGGGGCTGGGGCCGAGCCGGATCGCGTTGGCCAGCGTTACGTTCGAAAGGGCGACAACAGTGGCGGTGCTCGCGACGAAGAGCTGCCCTGTACCAACCGCATTGTTACTGCCGACGCCGAGAGTGCCGGCGTTCAAGGTTAAGCCGCCCGCGAATGTGTTGACACCGCTCAGGTTGAGCGTGCCGGTGCCCGTCTTGGTCAGCGCGCCTCCGCCCGTGACCGTGCCCGCGATCGAGACCGCGTTGCCGTTGCTGTCGATCGTCCCCGCACCCGTCATCACAACGCCGCGCGTGGCAGGAGACGAGATCGTACCCGTCGCCTGCAACGTCCCGCCATTGAAAATCAGCGTGTTGGTTGTGGAACCATCGCCTAGCGCGGCAGACGAGTTCGCCTGCAAAGTACCAGCGGAAATCGTCGTCGAACCGGAATAGGCGTTCGCGCCGGTCAGCGTTAGCGTACCAGCGCCGGCCTTCGTTAGACTACCAGCGCCGTTGATTATTGCCGTAATAGTCGTCGCGCCAGTCATATCAGCAACGATTGAGGATATCGCGCTATTAAATTGAATTATATCCGCCGTTACTGTGCCTGCAGCCGCGCCATTGCCGATCAGCAATGTACCGGCCACACCGTCTCTACCCAACTCAAGCGCGTAACCGCTGGCGACCGTCACAATGCCGCCATTGCTGACGATTAGCTGACCAGCCGAAACAAGACCGACAGAAATTCTGTTGTTAATTGCTGTCAGAGTCGAGCCCGCTCCGGTCACGGTAATGGCACCCGCACTGGTACCAAGACCGATGGACACACGGTCCACCAACACGGTACCGCCCGCTTTGATCAGGACAGCAGATGCCTGGCCGGAGCCGAAGCCTACGCCAAGCAAATCGCCTGCTAGCCGGCCGCTGTCCTGCACAGTTAAAAGCTGTCCTCCATCAACAGAGACCCCTCGCGGGTTCGCGATCACGCCGGCGCCCACAACGGGCTGGTTGCCCGTAGCGCCAGTAATGTCGGCCGTCGACATGCCTAGGGGGACTGCTCCTCCAGCCCAGTTACCAGGGTTATCCCAGTTGGTGTCGGCATTGCCGTTCCACAGGGTTGCCTGCGCACTGGGCACTAACGTGATCAACGCCAGCAGCAGACCGCCTGTTAGCAATGTTGTCGATGCCAATCGCCGCGCCTTCAAGGCGTGGGTCGGCTGAATTGAGCTGCCGGCGCGGCCACGGAGCATCTGCGTCGGCATCTTTTGACCCTCAATCTTCACGACGCCCACGACGATACGACAAGTCGGACACATTTGGACTTGAAATCGGTGTTTGCGGCCGCAATCAGTACCATTGGCATCAAGTTGGTCAACCGCGTTGTCGGCAGGCCTCGTCACCCGCATCAGATGCAGACCGCCGCAGCAGATGGGGCTGGCGACCAATGAGATATGCGGGCGACATTCAATGGCGAACCTTTCGCCAAGACGTTGATTTCGGCGACTGTTCGCAATCCCTCGGGGGACATCCCCGCGATGGCTCGTCGTGGCTAAAGAGCCAGCGGCTCGGACGACGTCGCGGACATGACGAGACGTGTGCGCCGGAACCGCAGCCCGGTCAGTTCCGTCTCCGGAACGATTCCGCGCGTCGCCCGTTCGCGACTCCAGTCGAGTTTGGAGTTGTGTCATGTTCGCTCAGCGAATGTTCCGGTCGAGCCAGTCGAGCGAAGTCATGCGGAGCGGCGCGGGAACACGTCCCGACGACCCTCGACAACAATCCCTCGAACTTGATCCAGCAAATGGCTCACCCCGATCCAATTCCGACCCGGTGGCCATTCAGGCGCAAGAGCTCGCGCGCAAGCTCCGTGACATCGCTGGCGTCAGGGCGAATCCACTCGACGACACCGATGCTGCCTCTGTGAATGCCGCCATCAGCGTCGTCGCAGAGGGGCGGACGAGCTGATCTCCACGCTGATCGATGACGCGGAAGCCAACGGCCTTGAGGCGACCGGCGACTGGATGAAAATCCCGCTCGTCGAGCAGCGCGAGTTCGAGGTTCCGGAGCCGGATCCCGACGCCGACAAA
This sequence comes from Allobosea sp. P2_A10, assembly GCF_056405115.1. Taxonomy (NCBI): domain Bacteria; kingdom Pseudomonadati; phylum Pseudomonadota; class Alphaproteobacteria; order Hyphomicrobiales; family Alloboseaceae; genus Allobosea; species Allobosea sp. P2_A10. Next base: position 253,532 of record NZ_JBFUCS010000008.1, read on the forward strand.
GCCGACGACGAACATGACCGGAAGCTGAATTCGTAATCCTTTCGTCGAGTTCGAGTTGTTGCGTGGAGTTCAGTATGGCGCGTCGCCTGCTCAAGGTCGGCCCTGCGGCCGAGACGATATCAAGCCCACCAACTCCCAGGCCGCGCAATAAGCGTCAACGCGGGCTCAAGCTGGATCCGATGCCCGATCGCGTCGAGCCCTGTCTGGCGCTGCTGCAGTCGAAACCCCCGGAGGGTGATGATTGGGCCTTCGAGGTGAAGTGGGACGGCTACCGATTGGCCGTGCACGTTGAGCCGGGCAATGTCCGCGTCATCACGAGAGGCGGCCACGACTGGACGGCGCGCTTCCCTACGATTGCCCATGACGTGCGCGAGCTCGGCCTCGACACTGCGATACTCGATGGCGAGGCCGTCGTGCTTGACGATCGCGGCGCTCCTGATTTCGGCGCTCTCCAGAAGGCGCTGGGCGGCCGCGGTGGCAAGGCGTTCGCAAGCAACGCCATGCTCTATGCGTTCGACCTGGTCTATCTCGACGGAGTTGATCTAAGGGCCCGGTCTCTGGAAGACCGCCGAGCAATGCTTGAGCGATTGATTGGCAAGCAGCACAGCTCGATCCGTCTGAGCGAGGAAGTCGATGCGCACGGAGCCGACTTCCTCAAGCTGGCCTGCAAAATGGGCCTCGAAGGCATCATAGCCAAACGCCGCGACGCGCCATATCGCTCCGGCCGTGGCGGGGACTGGCTCAAGATCAAGTGCATCCAGTCGGAGACCTTTCTCATAGTCGGATACGAACCGTCGGCCGCAGCACTGGGCGGGATCGGGCGGGTTCTGCTGGCGGCACAGCGAGAAGGCGGCCTGGTCTATGTCGGCAGCGTCGGCACTGGCTTCACGACAAAATC